>WHTL01000427.1 GCA_009377735.1 Acidimicrobiia bacterium | reverse complement strand
CGCCTCCTGTTGGGCTCCTTCAGTTCAACAATCGACGGCCGTGGCGAGAGCACGGCAGACCTCATCCATCTTCTCCGGCGCCAAGGAGGAGATTCTATTCGCAAGCAGAGACTTCCGCAGGGGACGGACATTGTCGAGTGTGAGCGCACAGACCTCGGGCATTCCGTCCTCTTGGTTCAGACCCACCTCAGTGGGAATCCCCCGAACCGATCGGGTGGCCGGAGCTACCAACACCCAGGTCAGGACCTCAATGGCCCTCGCCCGTGTTAGTACCAGGACGGGACGCCGTCCGATCTCGGGCTCTTCGGCCCACCACATCTCGCCACGGGTCGGACCCATTACCAGGGTTCCTCAGCGATCAGTTCCCTGCCGGATTTCTCTGCCCAGACCTCTTCGGTATCTGTGGGCGGGACCCTCCGATAGCCCTCGACGATCTGCTGATCGATCTCGTGTGCGTCACGTCGTTCGATCAACTCCTGAATTCCGCTCCTGATGGCAGCGGCAACTGACGGATAACGACCTTCTGCGACCAGATCTGTCAAGCGATCTGCCATGTCATCCGGTATGCGCACTGCAAGTTGTTGTGACATAATTTCAGTATACCGCAATACATCCCCTCGTGTAAGACCAGACCAAAGACCAGCCGATGGAAAATGTCGAAATGATGAGGCCCTACTCTCCTCAGGATGCCAATCCGCGCAGTGACATTCGACGCAGACGACACCCTGTGGGATTTCACCACCGTGTCCAAGTCGGCGACTCAGGAGGTGGTGGAGCGGTTCAGAGAGGTCCGCCCCGGGACCGGTGCCAGCGCAGAAAGCCTCACCAAAACTCGGCGCGAGCTCGGCTCCGAGGCGCCCGAGGGAACACCGTTCCCCGCGATAAGACGGATGGCCATCGGGCGGTTCGTGGCAGAGCACGGCGGGGCAGACGAGAGTCTCGCCGACGAGCTGACCGAGATCTTCTTCTCCCACCGCGATCGTGCCGTCCGCACCTTTCCCGATGTCGAGCCCATGCTCGACTCCCTCCCCGACCACATTGTGGTGGGGGTCGTCACCAGCGGCAACACCCAGTGGAAGAAGACCACCATTGCCGACCGAATCGACTTCTGGTTGGCGGCGGACCAGACGGGCATCCGCAAACCGGACCCGCGGGTGTTCGAGATGGCCGCGGCCGCCGCCGGGTGCCGGGTGAGAGAGCTGGTCCATGTGCGTGACGAGCCAGAGAGGGATATCGCCGGCGCCCACGCCGCTGGCGCCAAGGGAGTCTGGATCCGTCGCCACGACCGCAACCACCCCGACGGTGACAGCGCCGACGCCGTCATCGACTCTCTGGCGGAGCTCCCGAGTTTGATCGAGGAGTGGGACCGCATCGGGGTGGAGGGAGTGGGTGTCGGCCCGCATCCCCATCCGCTGCCCGAGGAGGGCCATTACGACCCCGACCTCCTCGAGAAGGGAGACCGTCGCAATGTCATCGACAAGTACCGCTACTGGCGTAGGGAGGCGATCGTCGCCGACCTCGACCAGATCCGTCACCCCTTCCATGTCGCCATCGAGAATTGGCAACACGACCTGAACATCGGGACGGTGGTCCGAAACGCCAACGCCTTTGGTGCAGCAGCTGTGCACATCGTCGGTCGGCGCCGCTGGAACCGCCGTGGCGCCATGGTCACCGACCGCTACCAGCACATCCACCACCACCCCACCATCGAGGGACTAGTGGCTTGGGCAATCGGAGAGGACTTGGCGATCATCGGGGTGGACAACTTTCCCGGGGCAACACCGATCGAAGCCACCACGCTTCCCCGGGATTGTGTGCTTCTCTTCGGTCAGGAGAGCAGCGGTCTCTCCCCCGAGGCACATGATGCAGCCGACGAAGTTGTAGCCATCACCCAGTTCGGTTCCACCCGCTCCATCAACGCCGGTGTGGCCGCCGGGATCGCCATGCATTCCTGGATCACCCAGCACGTCAGGGTGTGAGCGGAGAGGCGGACAGCGCCGGTCACTGCTGCATCCTCGGATCGTGCGTGGGGTCTGCATACATTGGAGGGCAACCACGATCGATCGCCTCGGGGCGCAGTTCGTAGTGCCAGGACTCGTTGCTGTAGATCTGGCAAAGCCCATACTCGCCGCCATGCTCCGACAGCCACGCCGTGGCGTCGACGGACCCGATGTCGACGGCGTCCCCCGACACGTGAGGAGACGTGTCTGCGGTGGCGACCCACCGTGCAGCCTCCTCTTCCGAGCCATACTCGGAGATGGCCTCCCGAAGTAGCTGATCCTGATACTCCGGCGATCGCCAGCCGCTGTTGACGTGGAACTCGACCCCGTCGTCTGCGGCATCCGTTGCGGCCTGGCGGAGGGCACCGAGGAGATCGGGGTCGAGGTT
>WHTL01000247.1 GCA_009377735.1 Acidimicrobiia bacterium | reverse complement strand
TCCTTGAGGCCATTCATCTTGAAGGTGACGTGGCCGAGATTGCGGAAGTTGTCTCCCGAGATGTCACCCACTGCCGTGACCCGGTGTGCGTGGCTGCCGATCTCGACCACGTCCCCCCTTTCCGGCACGACCTCGGTGTCGGGATGGGCGTGGATCACCGCCACGTCACGGAGTTCATCAGGCGCTGAATCAGAGAAAATGATGAGCATTCCCTCTTCAGCGAACATCGGCACGTCGGAGCCTACGGAGACGATCGCCGACTCATACACGATGTCGTCACTCATTCCTCCGCCGGAGACACGTTCTCCGGTTTGACCCCTGAAACGAAGTTCTCCTCGGTGATGAACCGGGCCAGGGGGCCGGACGGTGACGTGCCGTGGATATCGACCGTCAGGACACCCTTCATGGGATAGACCCCGATGCGGGCGGTGCCGCCACAATCGATGACCGCAACCGCAATGTCCTCGAATGGGGCGCTGGAGGAGAATCCATCGAAGGCACGACCCCCGGTGAGATCGGCGATGTGCTGCGCGAGTGGATGTATCCCACCACCCGTAACCGAGTAGATGAGATCCTTCCCCGGTTCAGGCTTCACGGTGAGGGGACCACCCCAGCCCTTGGCACCCTGCTCGATTCTCACGGCTCGATAGGACCCCTCGGGGGGTGGTTCTACGTTGGGAGTCTCTGTCGGCTCCTCAACGGGGACGGTGGACTCCTCCCCATCGGAAGAGACCACCTCCTCCTCTACCCCGACTTCGGGCTCCTCTCGATCTTTCTTCTTGAACTTGTCAAAGAATGCCATTCAGGTCCTCCTTGTGGTCTGGCCACTACTCACGAGTACAACCCGAAGCTTGCCAGCCAGGCGATCACAACCGCCAATGGACCGGTGATCGCCCGTGAGAAGAGCACCGCGGGCACACCCACTTCCACGGTCTCCGGTTCTGCCTCACCCAACGACAGACCCACGGGAATGAAGTCGCATCCAACCTGGGGGTTTATGGCCCAGAGTGCGGTGAGCGAGAGGCTGGGATCGATATTCCCCTCTCCGATCTGCTCACCGATAAGCACCCCGATGACCTGTGCGATTACCGCACCCGGCCCGAGCAGGGGGCTCAGGACAGGGAGCGCAATGATCACCGAGAGCACCAGCAGGCCGATTACCGAGTTTGCGAGACCCGAGAGTGATTGGGCAAGCCAGTTGCCGACACCGGTGGCGTTGATGATGCCGATGATGAAAGCGATGAACGCCATGAATGGGATGACGCTCTTGAGCATGGTGTCTACCGCGTCGCGCCCCGCTTGATAGAGAGTGCTGACGACACTTCCGACGCCTCTTCCGATTGTGTTTAGAAATCCAGTCATTTGTAAGTCCTTAAGCCGTCGCGGTCTCGGTCCGGGCGGACATCACTGCCGTGATTCGTTCTGTGACCACTCCACGAATGAGGATCACGACGAACCCGACCAACAGATAGCGAACGGCCAACTGGCCCAATGAGAGGCCCAGCTGTTCGATACCGGCGGCGATGCCGAGCCACACGAACAACTCCCCCGAGTTGACGTGGGGGAAGATCCCCAGCGGCGGGTGCACCATCGAGACTGCCGAGTCGTAGAACGCCGGCTTGTACCGCTCGGGCAGGAACCGACCATTGGTGTAACAGACCGGGTTGGTGAGAAAGAACACCGATATGAATGGCCAGACCACATAGCGGATCGGTGTGTAGATCCATCCTTCGCGGCCGGCCCATTCACCGAATCTCTCCACCCGTTCCGGGCCGATCAACGACACCAGGGCGTTCACCCCGGTGAGAAAGACAATGATGAGGGGAACGATACCGGTCACCAGACCGGTGAACGTTGCAGCTCCCTCTCTGAATACTCCTACAAATGCATCGGCCCATGCGGCCAACGTATCCAACATTTACTCCTCCTGTACTTGGGTAAATCGTGTCACGGTGATCAATGGTTGTCAGAGCATTACGTGGCCTCCGTGGTATCTCTGCCCCTACGTAGAAAACCGGCTGCTTGGTCTAACGCCTCCCAGGTTTTGGGAGACACACCTTGTGGCGGATCACCTTCACCGATCTGGTCCAGGTGTGTTCCGGGGACCCCCGAAACCGGCTTGCTCCTGGCAAAGACGGTGAAACCGGAGAGATCCTCAGCTGCGGTGACACGATCGTCGTCATCGACCACCAAGATCCCATAGGTCTTTCTCTTCCAGTTGGAGCCCGCCATCCCAACGGCCATGCGACTACCTGTGGCACGGAGCTGTTGAGAACGCTTGTGGAAGGCACGGCTCTGGGCGTTTGTCATGAAGAACTGCACTCCCCAAGCGAGTACCAAGAGAACGATGAGGGCGATGGTCTGCGTTTCGAACATCAGTCCTCGACCAACTCGAGGATTCCAACAGCCGCTTCTTCGTCGGTGACAAGCACGTCGAAGTAACCGGCACGGAGTGCCGCACCTATGGCTACTGCCTTTTCAATACCGCCGGCCACACCGATCACCGTGGGGATGTCGGCCATCTGCGACGGGTGAAGGGACACAACACGCTCGTTCTCCTCGATTTCTGCGATCGAGCCGTCGTCGCGCATCAGGAACCCAAGCACATCCCCCACCACACCCCGATCCTTTAGATCTCGGCTGTGTTCCTCGGTTATATGACCGGCTCGGACGATTCCCGACAGACTGTGGTCGATGGCGCCAACGCCGGTCACCATCACATCGGATCGCCGAGCCAGGTCCAGTGTCCTGGCGATGGTGCGGTCGGCCAACAACGACGTTGCCACCGGAGCGCTGTCCACGTAGAGGGGTGAAGCGAGGAAGCGAAAGTCTCCGTTCAGGCGGAAGGCGAGCTCCCTGGCGAGATCTGGCCCATCAACGTGGGGATCGCCGTCGCCTACACTCCCCATCACCTGGATGACCATGGCGTCGTCGAGACGGATCTCAGGTAGGGCTGCGACGGTGGCATGGAGGGCAGCGCCCCAACCGACGGCGACCCGCACCTCGGAGTGGAGGCGTGTTTCCAGGCTTCGGGCCGCCAATTGGCCCAGTCGTCGCAGCAGGTCCCCGTAGGGAAGGGTCGATCCGGCAAGCACCTGGCATCCGGTCAGACCGAAGGTTTCCTGCAGCCGATCCTCCAGATCGCGTTCGCGCCGGAGTGGGAACCTGACCCGGATCTCGATGACACCTGCCTCACGCGCCTCTGTGAGAAGCCGAGACACCATCGACCGCGAGCGCCCGATGCGGTCTGCGATCTGGTGCTGATCGAGCCCAGACTCGTAGTACCAACTCGCCACAGAGCTCAGCAACTCAAGACGTTCCAAAGATTCGACATCCGTTCGCATGGAGGCCATCTGCGATCAACCTATCTCTGGGAATCCAGGGTGGCAACGCGTCGGTTCACATATGTGCATAGCACACTCACTTCTTCCTGAGTCTATTCTTGCCTGATGGAAATCACGGTCGTGGAGGGCGATATCACCAGTCAGGAGGTCGATGTTCTGGTCAATGCCGCCAACGAGCAACTGGCTCATGGAGGTGGGGTGGCCGCCGCCTTCGTACGGTCTGGGGGCGCATCGATTCAGGAGGAATCTGATGCCTGGGTAGCGGAGCACGGACCGGTGCCATACGGAGAAGCAGCAGTCACAGGGGCGGGGACGCTCCATGCCCGATGGATCGTCCATGTGGTTGGACCGCGCTACCGCGGAGACGGCAGTGATGCAGGACACCTGACGGTCGCGGTGGTGGCCGCCCTCGACAAGTCGGTCGAACTGGGAGCGATATCGGTGGCCATGCCCGCCATCTCCGCAGGCATCTTCGGCTATCCCCCAGAGGAGGCAACCGCTGTGATCGTGGAATCTGTCCGACACTGGGCCGATCAACATCCTGGGACGGTATTAGACGAGGTTTGTCTGGTCGGATTCAGTCCGGAGATCGCCGGAGCCTTCCACAACGCACTGTAGGGCGTGAGTCGGTTTTGGCTCTCCGCTATCGAGCGGCGACACTCTCCTGATGACACCACGAACCCTCTTTGAAAAGGTTTGGGATCGCCACGTGGTGCATTCCGCGGAGGGCGAGCCCGACCTCCTTTATGTAGACCTACACCTCGTCCATGAGGTGACCTCACCGCAGGCGTTCGAGTCCCTCCGTCTCGCCAAGCGTCCGGTGCGTCGTCCCGAGCTCACGCTCGCCACGATCGACCACGGGGTGCCCACCGAGGGGCGCTCCCTGGGAATCCGCGACCCGTTGTCCAAGAAGCAGATCGATACCCTTGTCGCCAACTGTGAGGAGGCGGGCATCACTCTGTACGGCATCGACGACCCACGCCAGGGGATCGTCCATGTCATCGGGCCGGAGCAGGGCATCACCCAACCGGGGATGACCATCGTTTGTGGTGACAGCCACACCGCAACCCACGGAGCATTTGGTGCCCTCGCAATCGGGATCGGCACCTCCGAGGTGGAACACGTTCTCGCCACCCAGACACTCCCCCAGGCCAAGCCGAGGTCGATGGGCATCACGGTCGACGGCGAACTGCCAAACGGGGTCACCGCCAAAGACGTCATCTTGGGGATCATCGCCCGCATCTCGGCATCGGGCGGCACCGGTCATGTGATCGAGTATCGCGGCTCCACCATCAGGGGTCTCTCCATGGAGGCGCGGATGACGATCTGCAACATGTCGATCGAGGCCGGCGCCCGTGCCGGTCTGATCGCTCCCGACGAGACGACCTTCGACTACCTCAAGGGACGGAACTTCGCTCCCTCCGATGACCTCTGGGACGAGGCGGTGGAGGATTGGCGGAGTCTCGCTACCGACGAGGATGCCGTCTTTGACACCGAGCTGTTCCTAGAAGCCGCAGAGTTGGAGCCCTACGTCTCCTGGGGCACGAACCCCGGTCAGACGTTGCCCATCACGTCCTCGATTCCCAACCCGCAGTCGTTCGAGGACCCGGTCGAGCGAGAGTCGGCGATCAGGGCGCTGGAGTATATGGACCTCCAGCCAGACACCCCTCTCACCGACGTCGCCATCGATCGGGTGTTCTTCGGGTCCTGCACCAACGGGAGGATCGAGGATCTCCGGGCAGGCGCCGCCCTCGTGGAGGGTCGTAAGGTCCACGAGAATGTCACCGCAATGGTCGTGCCGGGCTCGGGTCTGGTGAAGGCCCAGGCCGAGGATGAGGGTCTCGACCGGATCTTCAAAGAGGCGGGCTTCGAATGGCGTGATGCGGGCTGCTCCATGTGTCTGGGAATGAACCCCGACATCCTCCAGCCGGGTGAGAGATGCGCCTCCACATCCAACCGCAACTTCGAGGGTCGACAGGGCAAGGGCGGTCGTACCCATCTCCTCAGCCCACCCATGGCCATCGCCGCCGCCGTCGAGGGCCGCCTCACCGATCTGCGGGAGTGGAGCCGGTGAAGCCCATCGACGCTATAACCGGAACCATGGTGCCGCTGCTCCGGTCCAACATCGACACCGACCAGATCATGCCCAAGCAGTTTCTCAAGCGGGTGGAGCGCACCGGGTACGGTGAGTTCCTCTTCTACGACTGGAGACGGGACGAAGACGACTTCGTCCTCGAGCGCCCCGAGTACCGGGAGGCAAAAATCCTGGTCGCCGGTCCCAACTTTGGTTCGGGATCTTCCCGGGAACACGCGCCCTGGGGGTTGCAGGACTGGGGCTTCGAAGCGATAGTCGCCCCTTCCTTCGCCGACATCTTCCGCAACAACTGCACCAAGATCGGGCTGCTTCCAGTGGAACTCACCGAGAAAGAGGTCGTCGCTCTCGCAGAGTTGGCCGAGCACGAGCCCGATGCCGAGGTCACCATCGATCTCCCCACCCAGCTGGTCACCCACGAACCCGACTTCGAGGCCGGCTTCCACATCGACCCCTACACCAAATGGCGTCTCACCGAGGGCCTCGACGACATCGGCATCACCCTACGTCACGAAGACCTCATCACCGATTTCGAAACCGAGCGCCCAGCCCATAAACCAGCGCTGAGCTGAGAGGGCAGCGCCGCAGGCGCTGACGGGCTCTCCTATGTCAATTGGTGGTCTCGGAGGGTTTT
>WHTL01000428.1 GCA_009377735.1 Acidimicrobiia bacterium | reverse complement strand
TTCTCCTCGGTGCGCTCCCCAACATGACCGTTCAATGAGACGGATTCACCCGGGTTGAGATAGACACCCTGCATCAGATCGGCGAACCGATGAATGTTGGTCACCCGACTTTCGCAGCAGGCGTGCTCGGTGGTGAAGGTCGACACCCGTTCTGTAACCAGTTCGCCGCTGGCGAAGGCACGATGCCGCTCATCGTCGCTGGGTCGGGTTTGGAGCAGCACCCGCCTCTCACCCTTGTTGAGGGCGTCCAGCACCAACTTCTGGGATCCTTCGGCACAACAGACCTGGGGGACGGTGCCTTCCTCCGTCACCACCGGCTCACCGTCCACGATGTCGAATCTGGGGTCCTCGGCGGGGACGATGATTCCGTCGATGGAATCCGTGATCCGATCCATCAGACCGTCCCCTTGGAACCGGATGACCTCCCCGTTGCCGGTCTCTTTGAGAACCAGTTGGTCCCGCAGCACATTCGACGTGAGGTTGGTAGTCTCGTCGCCAACCTCCACCCGGAGTCCTTGCTTCAGGATGCCCTCGATACGTTCCTTCCGTTTGACGAGGGTCTGGGGTTTGAGCTTTCGGGGAACCGTTCTGGTGGTTACCTCGATCGCGGTGGTGTTGAAGGGCTGGTAGGAAGACGCGAAGTCGTTCGCCGCGGCGTCGATGTTCACTCGCCGGCCAGGCTGGCCCCGGTCCACACGGATGGTCCCGTTGCTCAGGGATAGCGATGGCTCCACAGGTCGGGAACTGGCGAAGGCTGGTTCGTCGAGGAGTCGTTGTCGGGTTTTCTGACGGTCGAGGGACCACTGTAGAGGGATGGATGTTTCGTCCTGGAAGGAGTCGACCCATGAGCGGAGGTCTTCGAGTGCCCCGCCTCCTCGCCGAGACGCGAGGGCTTGGTCTTGGATTCCCTCGACATCGACACTCACTCCTAGTTCACCCACGGGGATCTCGAAGGTGTCGCCGTCGGAGGTGATGGTCACAGTGGAGTTCTCGATCTGATCGACGAGTGGAGCGAGGCGGTCGCCAATCCCATCGGCCGATGCCCCACCCAATTGGATTCCCCGGATGGTTACGCCACGCATGACCTGGCTCTCTTGGCGCCGGGTATCGATCTGCCAAGTGGCCAGTCCCACCACGACCACCACCACCAACCCGATGGCGATGCCCGACAAGATGCGTGTGAGTATCTTCACGCCGGTAATGGTAAGGGCCGCGGGTCTCATCTAGTGTCGAATCGGAAAGAACACGCACAAGGTCACATGAGGGCGTTATACTCGCCGCAACAACACCCAAGTGGTGTGGCTTGAGCTTTGAGCCGTCGTTACCCACCTGGGTTGGATAGCTGTTGCCACCAGGCCTCTGGCTTGGATATCTGTCTGCGCGTGCGTATACTACAGACGGCGAATCCGGATTGTCTGCCCACCCACAAGGAGGCCCCCTTGGCCACGCGCGTTGCAGAGCGCTTCTCTTTCGGGAAGATCCCAGAGGTGCTCCCCCTCCCTGATCTTCTTGCCGTACAGCACGAATCTTTCAAGTGGTTCCTCGACGAGGGTCTTTCTGAGATCTTCAGCGAGATCAGCCCGATCGAGGACTTCACCGGCTCTTTGGCACTCGAGCTCACAGATCACCGTTTCGACGAACCCAACATGACGATCGATGAGGCAAAGGAGCGCGATGCAAACTGGGCGCGCCCCCTTCATGTGACGGCACGGTTCATGAACAGCCAGACCGGTGAGATCAAAGAGCAGTCGGTCTTCTTGGGTGACTTCCCCATGATGACCGAGAAAGGTGTCTTCATCATCAACGGCACCGAGCGGGTGATCGTCTCCCAGCTTGTCCGTTCGCCTGGTGTGTACTACGACGCCAACCCGGACAAGACCTCAGATCGCGTCCTCTACAGCGGCAAGGTGATCCCTGGCCGCGGAGCGTGGCTTGAGTTCGACACCGACAAGAGAGACACCATCGGCGTCCGAGTCGACCGCAAGCGACGCCAGTATGTCTCTGCATTCCTGCGTGCCCTCGGGATCGCCGAGACCGACGAGGAGATCCTGGAGCTCTTCGACGGGGCCGAGTCGATCAAGAACACCTTGGAGAGGGACACAGCAGCCGATAAGGACGAGGCACTCCTCGATCTCTACCGCAAGCTGCGACCGGGCGAGCCGACCACCGTCGACTCCGCTCGCGGTCTGGTGCAGACGATGTTCCGCAACCCGAAGCGGTATGACCTCACCAGGGTCGGCCGGTACAAGGTGAGCCAGAAGTTCAACGAAGAAGCACCCGATGACTACCGCGCCGAGGGTCTGCAGATGCTCCGCGATGAGGACATCATCGATGCCATCCGCTATCTGGTGGCACTCCATGCCGGCGATGACACCGTCACCACG
>WHTL01000307.1 GCA_009377735.1 Acidimicrobiia bacterium | reverse complement strand
TGACCCGTGGAATCCTGATGTGTCCTCGCCCCTTGCCGATCCAGGGGTCGACATCGAGCTAGGGGATCGGATCGTCTCCATCGACGGCATGGAAGTGAACCAGTCGAACCCACCGGGGCAGGCACTTGTCGACAAGGGTGGACGCGCCGTGACCCTCATCATTCGTCGTGGTCGCCGCCGACCCCATCGCGTCGTGACCCGCACCCTGAAGTCGGAGCAGATGCTCCGCTACCGGGACTGGGTGACGAAGAACCGCCGTTATGTCGCCGAATCGACTGATGGCCGGGTTGGCTACATCCACATTCCTGATATGCAACTCTGGGGATTCGGGGAGTTTCACCGCGGTCTGAGCACCGAGATCGACCACGAGGGGCTCGTCGTTGATGTCCGTTACAACCGAGGTGGGAATGTGAGCCAGCTCCTCCTCCAGAAGTTGCTCAGAGAGCGACGAGGTTGGGTGGTGAGCAGGTGGCGCGAGCCCCAGCCTTTCCCCGCCCATGCACCCGTCGGTCCCATGGTGGCCCTGGCCAACGAGTTGGCCGGATCCGACGGCGACATCTTCAGCCACAGCTTCAAAAGGACCGGGCTAGGGCCCCTCATCGGAACCCGCACCTGGGGCGGTGTGGTGGGAATCTGGCCGCAGCAGACCCTCATGGACGGCACCGTGACCACCCAACCCGAGTTCGGCTACTGGTTCGACGATGTCGGGTATCAAGTGGAGAACTACGGGACCGATCCCGACATCGAGGTATTCATAACACCCGAAGATTACGCCGCAGACCGGGATCCGCAGTTGGACCGCGGCGTGACCGAGGTCCTGGCGATCATGGAATCTCACGCCCTCCCTAGCCCCGAACCCGACTACCGCCCCTGGGAGTAGGCCCGAGAGGTTACTGCCGAGCCCATTGTTCCCCCTCCGGAGGAGGGGGAAGTTTCCTGCCGGCCGGAGGCTCGGGAGGTAAGCGGGCACAAATGCCTCAGTGGTCGCGACCCGATCACATCGCGGAGGTTCCCCCCTCGACCCGATGGCTGCGCCGTCGGCCCAGTCCCCCGGAAATCAGAGTCCCCCCAGAGATTAAGAGAACCAGTTCTCTACCGCAGACTGCGTCTCGCCCTCCGATGGGATGACGGCCCACGCTGCCAGATAGGCGAAGAAGCCGAGGCCGCCGAAGAAGAGCGATACGGCGAATCCGAGACGGACCAGTCCGACGTCGATGCCACTCTTGTTTGCGAGAGCGGCTGCCACACCGGCGATGACACGTCCTTCTTTGGGTCTGTAGAGGCGGTCGGTGTTATTTGATTGGAATGAGGATGGTGAGTTGGTCATGGTCCCATGATGCCTGATTGGTGTGGATAGGTCTATCGGGGCTTTCCCTTGGATGTACCCCGAAACGCCACCGCGTCAATTTGGATACCATGTCGTCCATGAGCGATTTCATGTCCTGGCGGCCCCATCCGTGGCACGGTCTTCCGGTAGGACCGGAGCCACCGGTGATGATCACGACCTATATCGAGATCACGCCATTCGACGTGGTGAAGTACGAGGTGGACAAACTCAGTGGGTATCTGCAGGTGGACCGTCCGCAGCGGACGTCGTCGTCACCACCGACCTTGTACGGGTTCATACCACGTACCTACTGCGGTGACCGGGTTCGTGACCTCTGTCCCGGGGCTGAGGCCGGCGACCGCGACCCGATGGACGTGTGCGTTATCTCAGAGCGTCCCATCGACCGTGCCGATATCCTTCTCACTGCCCGGGTCGTGGGCGGGCTGCAGATGATCGACGACGGGGAGGCAGACGACAAGATCGTCGCCGTTCTGGCCAAGGATCCCATCTGGGCCGATGTGGAGGATCTGGTTGAGCTTCCCACCGCACTGATAGATCGCCTCCACCACTACTTCCAGACCTACAAGCTCCACAGTGAGCCCCATGTCGCCACCACCATCGAAAAGCGTTACGGAAGGGAGCATGCCTACCGGGTGATAGAGGCCGCCATGGACGACTACAACGAGCGGTTTGGTCGATCGTGACAACAGGTGAAGTCTCGATAAGATGGATACATGACCCTCAGTGACAAGCTACTCAACGCATTGAACGAGCAGATCACGTTGGAGCTGACCGCGTCTGTGGTCTATTTCCAGCTCTCCACGATCCTGAATGCGGACGACCTTCCCGGGATGGGCGGATGGATGCAGGCCCAGTCGGATGAAGAGCGGGATCACGCCCGAGTCTTCACCGATCATGTTCTTGATCGCGGCGGGAGGGTTGTCGTAGGTGGCATCGATGCGCCGACGGTACCGGATGACGGCACCGCCCTCTCAGCCTTCAAGGCGGCTCTTGACCACGAGAAGAAGGTGTCGGAGGCCATCCGTGACCTCTACCGGCTCGCTGCTGAGGAGGGCGATGCCGACAGTATCCCCCTGCTGTTGCGTTTCATCGAGGAGCAGGTCGAGGAGGAGGCCACCGTGTCCGAGATCGTGGGACGTCTGGAGCGTGCCAACGACGACGCGACGGCGATCCTCTACCTCGATTCCGAGCTGGCCTCCCGGCGCGACGGGGGAGAGACCCCCGAACTTTGAAGTCCCTTCTCTAGCCACCCACTCGGCTGGCGATGAGGTCACCGATCTGAGCGGTGGACATCCCCATGTCCGGTCCACCCATCGTCTTCAGCTCGGGGAGAACGGACACGGCCGCCGAGGTAACCGCCTGAGCGGCATCCGCCTCGCCGAGGTGGTCGAGACACATCGCCAGGGAGAGGATTGCTGCCACCGGGTTCGCCCAACCGTTGCCAGCGATGTCGGGAGCCGACCCATGAACCGGTTCGAACATGGAGGGTCGTCGCTTCTCAGGATCTATATTCCCCGAGGCGGCCATCCCCATCCCACCCTGAATGGCGGCACCAAGGTCGGTGATGATGTCGCCGAACAGGTTGTCGGTCACTACTACGTCGAAACGATCCGGGCTGTCGACGAGATAAAGGCAGGCGGCGTCGACATGGACATAATCGAGGGTGACGTCGGCGAAGTCTGCTGCCACCTCCTGAGCGGTACGCATCCAGAGATCTCCGGCGTGGTTGAGCACATTGGTCTTGTGACACAGGGTGAGGCGGCCATCTCGTCCT
Organism: Acidimicrobiia bacterium; assembly: GCA_009377735.1. GTDB lineage: Bacteria > Actinomycetota > Acidimicrobiia > Spongiisociales > ZC4RG35 > WHTL01. Next base: position 1,621 of record WHTL01000307.1, on the reverse strand, counting down.
CGGGCGAGCTCGAAGGAGAATCGAAGGGCCCTCTCCGCCCCGAACCTGGTGTTGATCGATTCCTGTACGGCTGTCTCCTGGGCTGTGCCCCGACGGAGAATCCCACCGGCACCGACATACATCCCCTCGGTGTTCTCCCTGATGATGATCATGTCGCACTGTTCGGGGATGAGACCGGCGATTGGAGTGGGGACCCCGTCATAGAGCTTGACTGGTCGAAGGTTGATGTACTGGTCGAACTCGAACCGGATTCTGAGAAGCAGCCCACGTTCGAGGACGCCCGGTGGCACTTCGGGAGTGCCAACCGCACCGAGGAGGATGGCGTCGTGGTCGGCAAGCGCCACCAGATCCTCATCTGGGAGAACGTCTCCGGTTCGCAGATAGCGGTCGCCACCGAGATCGAAGTCGGTGAGTTCCACCCCAAACCCGAAGGCCTCGGTGGTCGCTGTGAGAACGCCGAGGGCCTGTTCCGTCACCTCCGGTCCGACACCGTCGCCACCGATCACTGCCACCTTGTGCGTTGTCAATCTGTCTCCTTCTCGCTTGTAGTTTGTGATGTTCGCAATCAAGATCTCGGGTCGGGTCTCGCGTGGTCGTCGGTTGCTCAGTGCTCCTCGACCGAGGGTGGTGGGGGATGCACTGTGATCTCGACATCGATCACCCGTCTACCCGACATCCTCTTCACCCGCATGGTCCATCCCCCGTCGTGGATGACATCGTCTGTCTCGGGGATTCGACCCAAACGCTCCATCACGAGCCCGCCTAGAGTCTCATACTCTCCATCAGGGATATCGACACCGAGGCTTCGTGAGACCTCATCGGGTCGTAGCCCGGCAGAGACGAGGAAGCGGTCGGGGGCGAGGGTGAGGGCACCTGCACCGGATCTGTCGTGCTCGTCGGTGATGTCACCCACTACCTCTTCGGCAATGTCCTCGAGGGTGACGATCCCCGACGTTGCGCCATGCTCGTCGACAACCACAGCCATGTGGTTTCGCTCCCGTCGCATCTTGCCAAGCAATTGCCTCACGCCACCGGACTCCGGCACGGCCAGCAGAGGTCGTATCAGGGTGGCAGGTATCGGTTGATCCCTCTGCTCGTCATCGATGACGAGCAGGTCCTTGGCATGGATGAATCCCGTGAGATCGTCGAGGTCGTCCCCGTAGGTGGGAATACGCGACAGTCCGCTAGCGACGACGATGTCCTCGAACTGGGCCGGGGTGGAGCCATTGGGGAGGGCAACCACATCGGGACGCGGAAGCATCACGTCGGAGGCATCGAGATCGTTGAGGTCGATTGCCCCGGTGAGGAGACGATGGGTGAACTCCTCGATGACACCGCCTTCTCGTCCTGTGGAGATCATCGTTGCCAAGTCATCGGCGGTATGTGCTTCGGAGCCGATTTCATCCGGGTCGTAACCAAAGAGTCGCATTCCGACATTCGCCATCCCGTTGAGGAGCATGATCGCCGGCTTGAGGAGGAAGGTGTACACCCGGTTTGGGTAAGCAAGGAGGCGGGCTGCCCTGTCCGGCTCGGCGATGGCCAGGTTCTTTGGCGCCATCTCACCTATCACCATATGGAGAAAGAGGACGATGATCAGGGACACGATCAACGAGATCGTGTG
>WHTL01000172.1 GCA_009377735.1 Acidimicrobiia bacterium | reverse complement strand
GTGTAGGTGGCCGGGTTGCTCCTGCGGGATCCCTTGATCGGCGACTGGTCGACGAGGATGACGTCTGCGTGGGCCGGGATGGAACCCTCGACCAAGGAACTCTTCCCCGATCCGGCCACCCCTGTGATAACGCAGAGGACACCAAGGGGAATGTCGACGTCGACGTCCTGGAGGTTGTGGGTGTCGGCCCCACGGATCTCCAACTTGGCGGTGGGCTCTCGGACCTCCTCCTTGACGCTTGCCCGGTCGTCGAGATGACGGCCGGTGAGGGTGTCGCTCTTCCGCAGCCCGTCAATGTCGCCCTCGAAGGAGATCGAGCCGCCTGCGGTCCCGGCGCCGGGACCGAGGTCGATGAGGTGATCGGCCACCTCCATAACCTCCGGATCGTGCTCCACCACGAGGACCGTGTTGCCCTTGTCCCGCAGACGCACCAACAGATCGTTCATCCGTTGCACGTCGTGGGGATGGAGGCCGATGGTCGGCTCGTCGAAGACATAGGTGACGTCGGTGAGAGACGACCCGAGGTGGCGAATCATCTTGGTGCGCTGTGCCTCACCACCGGAAAGGGTGCCGGCCGGCCGATCCAGGGAAAGATAGCCGAGCCCGATCTCGACGAACGAGTCCAGGAGCTCCCCCAGACCCTTGAGTAGTGGTGCGGCGGAGGGCTGATCGAGGTTGCGGATCCACTCGGCGAGGTCTGTGATCTGCATTTCACACACGTCGGCAATATTGAGTCCGTCGATCTTCGACGACAGTGCCGCCTCGCTGAGCCTGGTTCCCCCACACTCCGGACAAGGACCAAAGGTGATGGCCTTATCCACGAACCTACGGATGTGGGGCTGCATCGCCTCACGGTCCTTGGCGAGCATCGACCTCTCGATCTTGGTGATTACCCCCTCGTAGGTGAGGTTGATGTCCTCAACCTTGATCTTGGTCGGCTCCCGATAGAGGAGGTCGTGGAGCTGCCTCTTGGTATAATTTTTGATCGGCTTGTCCATATCGAAGTAGCCGCTTCCAGAGAAGATCCGGCCATACCAGCCGTCCATGGTGTATCCGGGAACGGTGAGCGCACCTTCGTTGAGGGACTTGTCCTCGTCGTAGAGTTGGGTCAGGTCGAAATCCGAGACCGTGCCCCGGCCCTCGCACTTCTGGCACATGCCCCCCGTGCGGGTGAAGGTGGCCTTTTCCCTCTTGGTCTTGTCGCCACGCTCCACCGTTATCGCCCCGCTCGCCGTCACCGTGGCAACGTTGAAGGAGTATGCCTGCGGTCCGCCGATGTTGGGCTCACCGAGTCGACTGAAGAGGATCCGCAGCATGGCGTTGGCGTCGGTGGCGGTTCCGACGGTGGAACGGACGTTGGCGCCCATACGCTCCTGGTCGACGATGATCGCCGTGGTGAGTCCTTCCAGCAGATCGACATCGGGCCGCGCCATCGAAGGCATGAAGCCCTGCACGAAGGCACTGTATGTCTCGTTGATGAGACGCTGCGACTCCGCAGCAATCGTCTCGAACACAAGGGAGCTCTTCCCCGAGCCGGACACCCCGGTGAACACCGTGAGACGTCGTTTCGGAATCTCGATGTCGACATCCTTGAGATTGTTCTCCCGGGCGCCCTGGACCCGGATCAGGTCGTGGGTATCCGCCTCCTGTGCGGTGCTCGCGGTTTTCGTCTTCTTTGCCATCTCTATCGTGTCTCCATCCACGTCGTATTCGCATCCCTTGCCAGAACCACCACGTTGGGCGCGACAAGGAAGGAGTTTTCGTTCTCTTTCATACCGATCAACCTATCGCAGCCCGCTGCCTGGGTGCTTCTTTATTCCTGACCGGTCTCGTGACCTGCTTTGCCACACAGGGCGGCATCCCCACCGTGGCCCGAACGCCCTTCTCCCGGTAGACGCTCGGCGGTACCCCCACCAACTCCGTGAAACGGGTACTGAAGGTCCCCAGCGACGAGAAGCCCACCGTGAAGCAGACCTCGGTGACGTTTAAGTCGCCCCGCCGCAGAAGCGTCATGGCACGCTCGATGCGTCGTGTCATCAGATACGAATATGGGCTCTCCCCGTATGCGGCTTTGAACTGACGGCTAAGATGCCCGGCCGACATATGAACCCCGACGGCGAGCGCCTCAACGTCCAGTGGCTGGTCGTACTCCCGGTCGATCCGGTCCTTGACACGACGCAACCAGGCGAGGTCGGCGAGACGCTGTGCTTGGTCTGGGCTCTTTGTCACCAGAGAATTGTAATCAATCTCCCGTGTTGTCCCAGATCAGCGCTCCCACTCCCCCACTAATAGTTCCCCCTCCGCAGGAGGGGGAAAGGTGCCTGCCCGGCAGGAGGCCGGGAGGTATGGGGGCCAACAGCTTCGGTGCTTGTGACCAAATCATCTCGCGAATGTGCCCCCCTCACTGCTTCGCAGGAACCTTCCCCCCAATTCATGGGGGGACAATTCTGCGTGGGGGAGGAATCGACTGTTTCCGTCGGGGTCGCCGCGGCATGGGGCATGCTCCGGCAGATGGCTCAGTCCTCCTGTTGGAGCCGGACCATGTTGCCGCTGGGGTCGCGGAAGGCGCAGTCCCGGACACCGTAGGGTTGGTCCGTCGGCTCCTGGATGACCTCGGCACCGCTTGCCTCGATTTTCTCGAATGTGGCATCGACATCCGGCGTGGAGAAGACGATGCCGGAGTATGTGCCCTTGGCCATCATCTCGGCGATCATCTTGGTTTCCTCCTCGGTGACCCCGGGGTCTGCCTCGGGAGGGTTGAGGACGATGGAGGTGTCGGGCTGGTTGGGTGGGCCAACCGTTATCCAGCGCATCCCCTCGTATCCGACGTCGTTTCGGACCTCGAATCCCAGGATGTCCCGATAGAAGGCCAGGGCGGCCTCTGGGTCGTTGTGTGGCAGGAATGTGGCGTGAATTTTGATATCCATTCCCTCAACGTACCGCACCGCTCCCCGGTGCGCTTCTTGATTCCTGATCGGTTGCGAAGGCGACCGAACCCGCGGGGGATCGGCGACGGCTGAGATGTTCTGCGATGTATTCGGCGTCCCGACCCATCCCTCCGACCAATGCCGAGCTCAGCGTGCTCTGGAATGGCAGACCCATGAAGTAGAGCCCCGGTTGGGATTCGACCACACCACGGTCGTGGGTCGGGTATCCGAAGTCGTCGAACACCGGGAGATCGACCCAGCTGTAGTCGGTGACGAACCCGGTGCACCACACGACGTTGGCTACATCTAGCACCCTGCCGTCCTCCAGCACCGGGTGGCCGTCGCTGCTACCGGTAGTCCTCGGAACCCACTCGACCCCGGCTTCAAGGAGCTTCTTCTTGGTGCCTCCCGCCCGTGGGATACCCCGCGGCGGGTAAAGGAAGTGATCTCGAGCCTTCCTTCCGATCGGGTTGGCGACATTGACGACCCGGGAGACCACGAACCACATGAGGGGCATCAGAAGCCGATCGGCGAAGGTGTCGGGGGTCGTGGGCTCCTCGCCGTTGTCGTTACCGGAGAGCCACACTTGGTGGTTGTGGACCAGGTCCAGTGCGATCTCAGCGCCCGACTGGCCGGCGCCAACGACAAGGACCCCGCCCTCTTGGGCCTGCGCTGGGCTCCGGTACTCCGATGAGTGCATCTGGATCATGTCCAGATGTAGGGTTTCGGCGAACTCGGGGATCCGCGGGTTATGGAAGGCTCCCGTCGCGATCACCACGTTGTGGGCCCGGATATCTCCGTCTGTCGCCTCCACTACGTATCCGTCGCCCTCCGCTGCCACCCGCTCCACCCTGACCGCGGTCCTCACGGGAAGATCCAACTCCTCCGAATATGTCCTGAGATAATCGGCGATGTCATCCTTGCCGGGCCTCGACCGTGGCGGCAGCGGACTGGGCATCCCCGGAAGGCAGCTGTAGCGGGCCGGGGTAAACAAGTGGAGGGATTCCCACCGGTTCCGCCAGGAGGCTCCCACCTCGTCATTCTCGTCCAGGATCACGTGATCCACCCCCAGCCTCTTCAGGTGGTACCCGGTGGCCAGTCCGGCCTGGCTGCCTCCAATGACAACTGTGTGCATCGAGTCGAGTCTGCTTGCCATCTGGCGTTCACTCCTTGGATCGGGCCTCGCCCCGAACCTACGAGGTGAACTTGCTGCTGACTATCGGGAATTCTCCTGATGGGATGAGGCCGTGCTCCATGGCATAGAGAGTGGCAGCCGCCCTGGTCGAAACCCCAATTTTTCGATATGCCGCCTGGATGTGAGTGTCGACCGTCTTTGGCGAGACGTCGTAGTAGCGGGCGATCTGTTTGGTGAGCAGACCTCGCGCCAGGAGTCCGAGAATCCTGATCTCACTCTCGGTCAAACCCTCCGGGTACTCCACGACGGGTGACGGCTCTCCTGACGCTTCCACCACTCCTCGGACCATCACCGGGTCGAGCCGACCGGCGTTGGCTGCATCGACCACGACCTCGGCCGCCTCCTCAGCGTTCAGCGGATCCCGGAATGCCCTCGGCTCGGTAAGGGCGTGCAGCATGTCGGCGACGGCGATGAGGCGAGAGCTGTGGCTCATGGTCTGAGCTGTCAGGCCGCGGTGGTAGCCGGATCCGTCGAGAGACTCGTGATGACAGCACGCCGACTCCGCCAGATCCGCCAGGAAGGGGCTTCGAGCGAAGACGCGCTGGCAGTGATAAGGATGCAATCGGACCTGTTCCTTTTCATCGGCCGTCAATGACCCGGGCTTCTCCCAGACGGCGGGGCTCACCGCTACCCGTCCCACGTCGTGGATCAGCGCCGCCCGACGAACGCGCCCAACGTCATCGTCACCGAACCCCACGATGCGTGCCGCCCGTTCGGCCAGATCCGCCACACCCGATGAGTGGCCGGTCAGGGACGGGGTGAGCAGGTCGGTGAAATTGGCGATCGCGGCCAGAGCCAGATCGACTCCTTCGTCGTCGACGAAGAGATGCGGCTCTGGCTCGGTGGCCAGGGTCGACGCCCACGCCGAATCCACCGGCCGGCCGGCCTCGAACACCTCCCCATAATTACGAGTGAAGACATCGACTATGTACGGGTCGAAGGCATGACCCCCCCGACTGGCGACCGTTTCCAGGGCATGGGAGTCGCCCCCGATTAGGCGTTGAAAAGCGATGTCCCTGGCGACCATGCTCAACCGCAGCGGCATTGGTATCTCATCGGCAGCCGCACGCCTCAGCAAACCCTTGCCATCCCACCGATCCGTGAAGAAATACAACATCTGCACGAACTCCGGCGGCATGCCGAGCCGATGGGACATCATCTCAGCCACTTCGCACAGGGACCGTTGGTGATTGTTGTCCGCAGCGAGGGCCTTGGGCACGCGCTTCGCCGTCTCGTAGACCCGTCGCACACCCTTGGCGTCGGGTGGGGGCATGGCGCGTAGCGCACCCCGAGCTTGTTCGCGGCGCGAGCCGAACAGGTAAGGGATGAAGTTCTCGGTCTGCGGGCCCGAGAAGAGCGTTGTCCCCTCGTAGGCGTCGGTGGTGCAGCCCACATAGACCATCAGACAGGCGTAATAGGTGTGGCGCTTGGTCTCCTCGTCCACCCCGACAAGGTCAGCGAGACGCATCGCGGTGAGCGTGGCATGAAACCCGTGCTCGAAGGGGAATCCCATCCCGAGGTCGGTCGCCAAACACACCGAGGCGACGATCTCGGCTGCCCGGACCCTCTCCTGGTCCGGCGTTGTTGCTGGGGCCACAGACCTCCAACCCTAGCGGGACGCCGCTTTCCCCCCGGCGAGGTGGCGCCCCGAAGCCACCCGTTCTGTGCGGATTTTTGACGCGATGGAGCGAGATTCTACGCACAGAACGAGATAGCAGGGCAGCACTCACCATTCTGTGCGGATCTTTGACGCGATAGAGCGAGATTCTACGCACAGAATGTCTCATGTCATCGAGGAGACCGTCCCAAACCGTAGCCAGATCTACAGGTTTCAGAGGCGATCGAATGCCGACGCCAATGCCCGATCGTAGGTGAGTAGTCCGGTTGCCCGGTTTCCCAAACAAACCGCAAGATGGGTGAGGTCTCTCGAGGAGAGCCCGGGATGCTCGGCATGCAGTCTACGAGAGCGGGCGATGTCGTCTGAGGTCAAGGCCCATACCTCCGATAGATTGGTGGCTAACTCCAAGGCAGCGTCCAGTGTCTCTGTCCGGCCCACCGGAAGATAAGCATGGAGGAGTTCCTGGAGCACCTCGGCGGAAGTTGCGATCGCCGTTCGCCGATCGACCATCTCCTCCAGCGCGTTTCGGGTCTCGTCGCGGAGGGGATGAGCACCGCCAACGGCGTACATCCAGACGTTGGTGTCGACAAAGATCACTTGGGTGTTGGTGCGGTATCTGGCAGACCCTCCACCTGTGATCGTCGAATGACCCGCAGATGGTGATCCCAATCGGGCTCTCTCTTGTCCTCTCGCTCGTCAGACGCAGACCAGAACCTTTGGAGGGCGCGGACGGTGCCGAGTCCCGGTTGTGACGTGGCCTCAAGACGGGACCTACCGGCCTCGCGTAGCCACTCGGATAATGACCGACCCTCGCGCTTGGCCTGTGCCCTGAAGGCCGCGCGTTCTTCGGACGAGACGACGATCTGGATACGTTGAGACATATCGATGATTATACACATCGATTATGTGTAACGGTGCGCAACATCCTGATCGGGACGTCCTCCTCCAGGTGGAAGAGCTCGGCACCTGTGAGGCTTGGGTAAGTGATTGTCCACAGCGACACCGTGATCCTTCAATCGTCGAACCGACATCGTAGGGTCTTTATGACACGGTGGTGCGTCGGTACCGGATCACTGCAACGGGCATCACCACCACGAGCAGAGCGCCTATCCATGCCACGGCTTGCCATACGTGGGTCGCGGTCGGACCACCCAAGGTCAGCACCCGGATGGCGTCGACGGTGACGGTGATCGGGTTTACCCGGGCGAAGGCTTCGAGCCAGTCGGGGAAGGTGGCAATAGGAACGAAGGTCGAACTGGTAAAGATAAGGGGTATGACCGCCAACAACCCGCCTATGCCCGCAGATTCGGGGTCACGAACCACCAAGCCCAGCAGGGCGAAGATCCACGAGAAGGCGACACCAACTCCCAGCGCCAGTCCCATGGCGGCCAGGGCCGCGCCCAATCCCGCGTGGAAGCGGAATCCGATGACATAGCCGACCCCGGTCATGAGGGCAATGACGAACACGTTCCGTACCGCGTCGGCGATGGTGCGGCCCGCCAGGACCGCAGAACGAGTCATGGGCAGCGCCCGGAACCGGTCGATCATGCCGCTCGTGAGGTCGTCGGCGATCGCCACACCTGTTTGAGAGGCCCCGAATGCGATGGCGAGGATGTAGATGCCAGGGAGGGCGAAATCGATGTAACGCTCGACGCCGGGGGGTTTGATAGCGCCCCCGAAGGCGTAGTTGAACAAGAGCACGAACATAATGGGCTGCACCGTCGCAAAGGCGATCAAGGTGGGAACCCGAACCAGACGTCGTAGGTTCCTCCCTGTCACAACACCGATGTTGGACATGAGCCAACCCGGGCCACGCATCGATACCAGGTCGGAACGTGGTCTCATGCTGGTCATCGGGAATCCGTCGGTATGGTCGTGTCTGTGGGTGGTGGATCCATCTCCTGGCCGGTGAGTGCGAGGAAGACGTCATCGAGCGAAGGCCGGCGGACCATCAGGTCGGAGACAGTGAGCCGGGACGCATCAAGCCGGGCGGCGACATCGGCCAGGACGGCAGGACCGTTCGCCACGGGAAGCACTACCCGGGAGGTCTGGTCATCGACCATTGGGGTGCCAGAGCCGACACCCGCCATCACACGTGCCATTTCCCTGGGATCCGCACCGGGTGGTACCTGCAACTCAAGACGATCCCCTCCCGCCTCCGCCTTCAACTCGTCTGAGGTCCCGGCGGCGATGACCCTGCCCTGATCGACCACCACGATGGTGTCGGCCAGCCGATCGGCCTCCTCCAGGTACTGGGTGGTCAACAGGATGCTGGCTCCCTGTGCTGTCAGCTCTTCGAGCTGTGCCCACAACCCCAATCGACCCCGGGGGTCAAGACCCGTCGTGGGCTCGTCGAGGAAGATGACCTCGGGTCGAGCAACGAGGCTCGCCGCCACATCCAAACGGCGTCGCATGCCGCCCGAGTAGGTACGAG
>WHTL01000001.1 GCA_009377735.1 Acidimicrobiia bacterium | reverse complement strand
GTGAGGATTGCCAAGAGTCGGCTGTACTTCTTTGCTCGTAGGGTCATGTGAACCTCCTATGGCCCTTGCAATTTCAAATGGTATTTTCAGTTCTTGTTCCACACGCTCCACTCGTGAAGGACATTCAAACGCTAATCAGTGTCCAAATTCCACGCAATCGGAACCCAGTATGGATACGTTCGGTATACCCTAGACGGTGAAGCTAGAACGTGGGCTGGATTCCTGCCCGTCCCTTATCAACAGCGGTTCGAAGTCCTGTTCGGCAGACATGAGACCGAGGAGCATTCCACCGAATGAGCAAGGAAGCCGAGAAGCGGTTCACCGCCGACCGAATCTATGAGCAGCTGAGGGACCGGATCTGCATTCTCGAGTTGCCCCCTGGCACACCCCTTCGTGAGCAGGCAATTGCCGAGGAGTTTGGGGTGAGCCGCACTCCCGTGCGAGAGGCACTCACCAAGCTGCGCATCGATGGTTTGGTTACCCGCCAACCGGGCGGTGGCACCTCGGTATCGGGGGTTGACCTCAAATCGATGCGGGACGTCTACTCGCTTCGGCTCAAGCTCACAGAGCTATTCGCCGACTTCATGATTGTTCCAGTGCCGGTGGGAACCATCGAGAGATTGCACGAAATAAGGGCGGCGACCCTAACCGACTCCTCCAAACGCGATGCCCGACTACTCGGCCACCACTACAACCAGTTCCACGAAACCCTCCTGAGCACGATCGGAAATGAACCGCTCAGGGAAATCGCCGATCGTCTGTTCCGTCGCACCGCACGGGTCTGGATCCAGGTGCTACCCGACATGGATTGGGATGAGGAGGTGCGGATCATGGTCGCCGAGATCGACGATTGCCTCGACGCACTCGAGACGGGTTCGGCAGACCTGATGGCCAAGTTTCGATCCGACCATTTAACCACCTTGCTCAACCGTTACAACCAGTACCTGACCAGATCGCTGATCTAGTGTCCTGTCCGGTTGGTTCGCTTGGTATTTCGGCGAGCAATTTTCGCTCCTGGCAAGGACGCACAACGAAGACGCACTGGCGGTTCGTCGAGGCGGAGGACGCAGCCAGGGGTGAAAAGGGCCGTTGAAATACATGCATGATCAGCCGGCCAGGACACTAGGTGGTGACACCAATATTCGCGGCAATCGATAGTGCCGCGATCCCACTCCAAACAAGTCACTACAGTCGCGGCCATCTAAGTGCCACGACATCTATCCGCACCAGAGGAGGTAAGTGATCATGAGCGAAAAGGTACCAACGCCAGGAACGCAGGCAGTGTGGGCGGGCGAGCACCGCGCCCTTGGCGGCGACGCCACCCAGGTCCCCGTGATTCACAGCGTCTCCTATGGATACGGTGAGGTGGAGCAGTGGAAGTCGGTCGCCGTTGGGGAGGAGGCTGGCCACATCTACGGTCGTAACTCCAACCCCACCGTCGCAGTATTCGAGGAGAAGGTGCGGGTCCTCGAGGGTGGGAAGGCCGCCACTTCGGCCTCCACTGGAATGGCCGCCATCTCCAACTCTCTCTTCGCCCTCCTCGCTCCCGGGAAAAGGGTCGTTTCGATCAAGGACACCTATGGGGGCACCAACCGCGTCTTCGCCGATTACCTCCCCCAGTACGGGGTGGACATCGAGCTCTGTGAGACCGACGACCACGAGCAGATCGAAGCCGAACTGGCCAAAGGCTGCGATGTCCTATATCTGGAGACACCAACCAACCCAACGCTGAAGGTCCTCGACTTGGCCCGTCTCGCCAAGGCCGGTCATGACGCCGGTGCCGTGGTGATCGTCGATAACACGGTGGCCACCCCCATCAACCAGAAGCCGCTGGAACTCGGGGCCGATCTTGTGATCCACTCCGCTACCAAGTTCCTCGGTGGCCATGCCGATGCGCTCGGTGGTGTAGTTGTGGGTAGCGAAGAGTTGGTGGAGAAGGTCTACGCCTACCGGGAGATCAACGGTGCCACGCTCCATCCGATGGCGGCCTACCTCCTCCTACGGGGCACGAAGACCCTCCATCTCCGGATCGAGCGTCAGAACCAGAATGCCCAGGCCGTCGCCGAGCACCTCCTCAACCAGCCACGGGTAACATCGGTGAACTATCCGGGCCTGTCGGGTCACGCTGGTCACGAGGTGGCTGCCAAACAGATGACCGGATTCGGTGGCATGCTCAGCTTTGGGCTCGAGGGTGACCTCGATGCCGTTCGCAAGTTCATTCCCGCAATGCGGCATGCCCACGCCGCCGCCAACCTCGGAGCCGTGGAAACCATCGTGGCGGCACCGGCAACCAGCAGCCACGTCGAGTGCACCGAGGAGGAGCGAGCCGCCCTGGGTATCCCCGAGGGCCTCATCCGCTATTCGGCCGGTATCGAGGACATCGAGGATCTAATCGCCGATCTCGACCAGGCGCTCAAAGCCGTCTAGTGCTCTCCAACGGAAGTGCGGTCGCGCATTTCGGCGAGGCAGCGGCGTTGATGGCAAGGACGCAGCACGAAGGCGCACCCGATGCGGTGCGTCGAGGGCGAGGACGCAGCAAGCGGCGTCGCTGTCCGTTGAAATACCAGCGCATTTCCGGTGGGGGGCACTAAGTGCCCACCGAGCTGTCGGTCCTCACCGAGACCCAGATCCGGGGTCTCGTCGGGTTCGGTGAAGAGGAGCTGACGACGATCGAGTCGGTATATCCGCTGATCGCCGACGGTTCGGCGGTGATGCCACCCATCATGCGGTTGGATGTGGAGGACCACAACGGCGAAGTGGATATCAAGACCGCTTATCTGCCGGGGCATCCCGGTATCGCGGTGAAGGTGTCGGCTGGGTTCTTCGACAATCCAAAGAAGGGACTCCCCAGCCTCGGTGGATTCATGATGGTGCTCGACTCCGAGACCGGTGTCCCCGCGGCTGCCCTCTTCGACAACGGCTACCTCACAGATCTACGCACGGCACTCGCCGGTGCCGTCGCCGCCCGGCATCTGGCGAATCCGGAGGCGTCGCGGGTGGCTGTCCTGGGGGCGGGTGTCCAGGCGAGACTCCAGGTGGAGGCACTGCTACTGGTGTCCGAGATCGAGACCGTCTCGGTGTGGGCAAGACGCCAGGAGCAGGCCGAGGACCTTGCCGGCGTCTTGAGTTCCGAGCTCGATCTCGACGCCAGCGAATTCGGGACGGTCGAAGGGACGCTCGCCGATGCAGACATCGTGGTTACCACCACACCGGCGACTGACGGGGTCCTAGAAGAACGTCACCTCCATCGGGGTCTTCATGTAACGGCTATCGGCTCTGACGCCGAGCACAAGCGCGAGCTGGGCCCGGGGGTTCTCGCAACCGCCGACCTGGTGGTGGTCGACTCCGTCGCCCAGAGTCTGCGGTTGGGTGAAGCCCGTGCCGCCATCGCGGAGGGTTTCGACGAATCCACCCTGGTGCAGCTGGGTGAGGTCGTATCGGGGACGCACCCCGGTCGCACCAGCTCTGAGCAAGTGACGGTTTGCGACCTCACCGGAACGGGTGCCCAGGACACTGCCATCGCCGGGTTGGTGGTGGAGTGGGCCACAAAGGCGGGGGTGGGTGATGTCGTCGTTACCTGAGATCGACATTAGATCTGCCCGCGAGCGTCTCCACGGGCGGGTGGTGCGAACCCCACTAGTCCCTGCCCCCGAACTGAGTGATCAGGTCGGGACCGACGTCTATCTCAAGCTGGAATCTGTTCAGCCCACTGGCTCCTTCAAGGTGAGGGGCGCAACCTCGAAGATCCTGTCCATTCCGGAGGAAGAACGCAGTCTTGGCGTCGTGACCGCGTCGACGGGTAACCACGGTCGAGCGGTGTCGTATGTGGCTCGATCCCTCGACATACGAGCAACCGTCTGCGTCTCCCACGGTGTCCCCCATGGCAAACTCGACGCTCTCCACGCGGTGGGTGCCACCGTAGAGGTGGTTGGTGACTCACAGACGGTGGCCCTGCAACGGGCACACGAGATCGCCGAAGAAACCGGTGCTGCCTTTGTTCATCCGTTCGACGACCCTGAGGTCATCGCCGGCCAGGCAACCATTGCCGCCGAGGTACTAGAGGATCTGCCTGAGGTGGCAAGCATCCTGGTACCCCTATCGGGTGGGGGTCTGTTGGCGGGTATTGCCACTGCTCTGCACGAGGCATCGGTCGCTACCCAGCCCATTGGTGTTTCCATGGAACGCGCCGCCGTGATGGCTACCAGCCTGGAGGCGGGTAAGCCCGTCGATCTCGAGGAAGAGCCAACGCTCGCCGACTCACTTCTGGGCGATATTGGGCTCGACAACCGCTACACCTTCGATATCGTGTCCCGGCTGGTCCAGGACGTCGTTCTGGTAGACGAGAACGCCATCTGGACGGCCATGTGGTTTCTCTTCGACAACCATCGCCTCGTCGTCGAAGGCGCCGGTGCCGTCGGGGTCGCCGGCCTCCTCATGGGTGCCGTGGTCCCTTCCGCCGGACCCACCGTCCTCGTCATATCCGGAGCCAACGCCGAGCCCAGCCATGTTCAGGCCCTCCTGGCAGGGAACCCCGCTCCGACGATGTAGCCGGGTGTCTGTTTCCCCGCGGGGAGGGGGGAGTGTGCCGACGGCCAGCCGTCGGATCGAGGGGGCGGAAACAGCGGGACGCCCTCCTCCTCCGCGGGAGGAATGGAATGGTCTCAGCCCCTCGGCACGAGGGCTAGCTGGCGGGACTGCGATAGGAACCTGCCGTCCACGTCCCAGACCTGTCCGTCCTCCTCGAGGAAACCGCCGGTGATGAAGCGGGTGGAGAATCGGCACCGAAACCACTCGGTGGCGGGGCGTCTTCGGAGGTGGCAGGTGAGCTCGACAGGTGGGTGTCCATCCAAGTGGTAGGTCGAGATTGAAGATGGTGGGTGGGAAGGAGTCCAATGCGAGGATCAAATTCATGGGTCCCATGGGCTCTTCATCCCGCATGCGGAACCATCCCTCTATGACGGCCTCCCCGGTCGGCTTGCCTTCCATGAAGGTGACATATCGATGGGGTATCCGCAGATCCACCTTGGACATCATCGGCGGTGGCATGGTGTCGGTGGGTTCGACGGCGAGACATTCGTCAGGAGGCGGCAGGTTGGGTGGCTCGGCGTCGATGTAGTCGACACCATCGATAACTGACAGGTCGGAGAAGGAGCCTAGTGCCGTGAGCAGATTGCGTTCTGGCGACCGCAGCGTCGCCCTGGCGACGGAGAAGGTTCGGCCCTCCCGAACTGTCTCGACATCGATGGATATGCCTCCCGGTCCTGTCGGTGCCAGGAAGTGGCCGGTGATACTGACCGGATCGGGGCGTCCCAGATGCTCAGACATGGCCCGGGCTGTCATCGCCAAGAGATATCCGCCGTTGGTGTTGCCAGCGATGTCCCAGGAGGGATGTATCTCCCCGGTCCAGGTCCCATCACCACTCTGGCGAACCGCAGTTTCCGTGGAGAAGATCACACCCGCTCCAGCGCACAAACCGTGGCATTCCATACTTCCCGATCGAAGGGAAGACGCCAGTGGGTGGCAGACACCTCAAGGATGTTGGCATTTGTCTCGGGTGGGATCATCGCCCTCCAGTCGACTATTCCGTCGTTTCGACTGTAGATGGCAGTCAGCGGTACCGCGATGGGCGTTTCCTCCGCGGTAGCCATACGGTGCTCCATCTGGTCCAGCACCCTTGTCGGGTAGAAACGACTGATGACGGTACAGCGAGGACCGCCAACCACCGGGGTCCCGATGGTGATCACACCCGCCACATTCGAAGGTTGCGAGCGCGCCACCTCGCGGGCGATGACACCACCGGCGCTCCAGCCGATGAGGTGAACGGGTCGGTCGTGGGCCGCCATCCGCTGCGACAAATTAGCGATCAAACCGGCGACCCTCCCGATGTTGAGACCCAATCCCCACCCGTGGTCATCGGCGCCACCCTTCCTCAAATGAGCCCTCAGTGGTGCCATGAAGCGATCGTCGGCGCCCATCCCGGAATCACCACGATGGGTCCGACGTCTGAAAGGGGGTCGACCGTGTTGAGGCCGGACACGGCAGCAGCTGCCACCACCCGCGGTACCGACCTCACCTCTCGTAGGACCCCTCGGATGCCGGGGGAACGCGGTTGAAGGTGGGTGGTTGTCATGTCTGGGGCGAGCGTAATCGGCGATATCGCCGCGAAGCGGTACCATCGGTTTCAGATCAATGACACACGGGAGCCCGACGAACCGGGCTGAGAGGGAGCTAACGCTCCGACCGTTCGAACCTGATGCGGGTAATGCCGCCGCAGGGATCGTCTTCGGCTCCCATACGCAACAACAGGGAGCATTACATGAAGACCATCCTCCTCATCCTGGTGATCATTCTCGTGAGCTGCGGATCGGGCGACGAAGCCACCTCGACCACGATCGCAGATCAGGGAACGGGTCAAGCAACTACCGAGACCGAAGGTTCGGTCACCACCGTGGGCTCTGCATCCCCCACGGCCGCGACCAGCACCACCACTGGGGGCGGTGAGTCTGACCTAACCCTCACCCTGATCGCCCACGACTCCTTTGCCGATGCCGCCGGAGAGGTCTTCGCTCCTTTCACTGAGGAAACCGGGATCTCGGTGGAGATTCTCGCCGGTGGGGACGCCGGATCCCTCACCAACCAGCTAGTTCTCACTGCTGACAACCCCATCGCCGATGTGATGTTCGGGATCGACGACACCTTCCTCACACGGGCCCTCGACGAGGAAATACTCCTCCCATACGAGTCGCCGCTCCTGAGCGATGTACCCGACGAGCTCGAGCTCGACGAGGAGAGGAGAGCCACTCCCATCGACTACGGGGATGTCTGCTTCAACTACGACATCGCTGCCCTTGAGGAAGCGGGAGTCGAGCCGCCGACAGATCTGGAGCAACTCACCCAAGAGCCCTACCAGGACCTGGTGGTCGTGGAGAGTGCAGCCACCAGCTCCCCGGGGCTGGCGTTCCTCCTCGCCACCATCGCCGAGTTCGGGGAGGACGGATGGCAGGAGTACTGGCAGGGGCTGGTGGACAACGGGGTGGAGGTGGCCGCCGACTGGGATGCCGCCTACTACAGCTCGTTCACCCGCTACGGAGGTGAGCGACCCATCGTTATGTCGTACGCCTCCTCCCCACCCGCCGAGGTGATCTTCGCCGAGGAACCACTCGAAACGGCGCCAACGGCCGTGGTCACCAACGGCTGCTACCGCCAAATCGAGTTCGCAGGGATCCTGGCAGGGACCGACCACGAGGCCGAGGCCGGTAAGCTCATCGACTTCATGCTCTCCCCGGGCTTCCAGAAGGAAATTCCGCTCACCTGGTTCGTCTTCCCCGCCAATGAAACCGTGGAGCTCCCGCAGGAATTCGTGGAGTTCACCGACGTTCCCGACTCCCCCGCCCGGATCCCGATCGAGGAAATAGCAGCGAACCGAGAGCTTTGGATCCGGGAGTGGAATGCCATCGTCGATGGTTGACGCCAGGGCACTTGGCGCCCAATGACCTCGAAGACCCGGGTTCTCCTGGCGGTCATCCCACTTCTATTCATCGGATACCTCTTCGTGTATCCAGTGGCGCGAATAATCCTTCTCGGTCTGGGCGATGCGGAGCCGGGGCAGCTATTTCAGGGTGGCCGGATCGGTTCGGTGGTCTGGTTCACCTTCTGGCAGGCGCTCGTCTCCACGGCCCTCACCGTGATAGTGGCCGCCCCGCTGACGTGGGTGATATCACGCTTCGAATTCCCGGGCAGGAGGCTGGCGCAAGCGGCGGTGGTCGTGCCGTTCGTGCTTCCTACGGTGGTGGTCGGAGCCGCCTTCGCCGCCCTGGGAGTGAGGGGTTCCGTGTGGGCAATCCTCGTCGCCCATACTTTCTACAACATCGCCGTCGTGGTGAGGACGGTCGGAGGGATGTGGGCATCGGTGGACACCCGCATCGAGGATGCTGCCCGTACCCTCGGTGCCGGGAGATGGCAGACCTTCTGGTATGTCATCCTCCCGACACTCCGGCCGGCGATCATGGCGTCGGCAGCAATAGTGTTCCTGTTCTGTTTCACCAGCTTCGGGGTCGTCCTCATCCTGGGTGGTCGGGGAAACGCCACCCTCGAGGTCGAGATCTATCAACAGGCTGTGACGTTCTTCAACCTCCCATTGGCCGCCCTATTGGCGGTATTACAACTGGTGGGGGTGTCGGCGGCACTCGCCTGGTATTCGAGGAGTCAGGAGCGGGCAAGCCGCGGTCTCGACCTCGCCGGTGAGCAAAGCATTCGCCGACGACCGACGGGGCGCTTTCGATGGATCGTCGGGTTCATCGTGGTCGGAACCCTTGGCCTGCAGTTCGTTCCGTTGGCCACTCTCGTTGTGCGTGGCCTCGGCTGGTTTGGTGACCTCGCCATCGAGGATCCTGTTGTGGGTGTCCCCCTCGAATCGATCCCGCGTTCTCTTGGTTTCGCCGGAATTGCGACTGTGGTGGCCGTTCTGGTTGGGATGCTGGCGGCGAGCGTGGTCTCGGGACGTAGAAGCGCCTTCTCCCGATGGTTCGACACCGCCCTCATGCTGCCACTCGGCACATCGGCTGTGACCGTGGGGTTCGGGTTCTTGGTCGCACTCAATTGGCCCGTGGATCTCAGGGGCACCGTGTGGTTGGTGCCGTTGGCCCACGCCCTCGTAGCGGTTCCGTTCGTCGTCCGATCCGCCGTGCCGCTGCTTCGGTCCATTCGACCCCAACTGTTGGAGTCGGCCGCCATGCTGGGTGCCCCACCCGGTCGGGCTTGGAGGTCGGTGGCCCTACCCATTGCCTCCCGGGCTGCGGCACTTGGTGCCGGGTTCGCCTTCGTCGTGTCCCTAGGAGAGTTCGGAGCGACCTCGTTCATCGCCCGACCGTCGTCGGTGACCGTCCCCGTCACCATCTTCCGGCTGCTGGGGAGACCCGGCGACGCCAACTTCGGTCGTGCCATGGCACTGGCCGTGGTGTTGGCAGTCCTCACTGCGGCGGTGGTAACGATCATCGACCGTCTCGGTGAAGTGGGGAGGTTCTAGTGACCTCGGTGCTTGAGGTACGGAGCGTCACGGTCCGGTTCGGTGAGACCATCGCCCTCGATGATGTCAACCTCACCGTGGAGTCGGGTGAGGAGGTGGCAATCCTCGGACCCAGTGGTTGCGGCAAGTCGACCCTGCTGCGGGTCGTCGCCGGGTTACAACCCGTCGACGAGGGGACTGTCCTTTGGGACGGTGAGGACATAGGGTCGATGCCGCCCCATCTCCGGATCTTCGGACTGATGTTCCAAGATGACGCTCTCTTCCCACATCTAGATGTCGGAGACAATGTCGGCTTCGGTCTGAAGATGGCTGGTTGGGATCGGAGTCGGATCAGGACCCGTGTCGAGGAGATGCTCGACCTGGTTGGTCTGGAGGATTTCGTCGAGCGTAGCGTCGATCGTCTCTCCGGGGGTGAGGCACAACGGGTGGCACTTGCCCGGACCTTGGCGCCCGAGCCCCGGCTGATCATGCTCGACGAGCCTCTAGGCTCCCTGGATCGTCTCTTGCGGGATCGTCTGGTAGTCGATATCGGAAAGATCCTCGATGAAACCGGCATCCCATCGCTCTATGTCACCCATGACCATGAGGAGGCGGAGGCCGTCGCTCAGACCGTGGCCCTCATGCGGACCGGACGCATCGTCCAGACGGGCACCTTCGACGATCTCCGTGCCAACCCCGCCGATCAGTGGGTGGCCGACTTCGTCCGGTAGCGTGAGCGACAGTGGTTTCCTCGAACTTAGGGCGGAGGTTGACGCCAGGCGATGTCCTCCACCCCGGGTTCAGGTGATCGGTGAGGGGGAGACCTTCTCCAGGAACTCGGGTGGGATGCGGCGGGCCTTGCCCTCGAGGGAGGTGAAGGCGGCCTTGATATCGATCTCAGCGATGGGGTCGTCGTCGAGGGTCATGCGCTGATGCCAGGTGGAGACCGCCCCGCTCGCCTCTCCGACCTCCGTGGTCACCTCGATGACATCATGGAGCTTGGCCTGTCCAGTGAATCGTGCGTGTAGCTCCACAACGACAATCGCCAAATCACGATCCTTCATCACGTCGAGACCGAAACCCAGCTCGGAGAGGAACTCGACCCTCGCCGTCTCGAAGTAACGGAGATAGTTGACGTGGTTGACGTGGTCGTAGGGATCGAGCTCGTAGAAACGAACCTTCACCGTGGCGGTATGGGAGCTGCTCAATGTCCCTCAGCAATACAGAACTCGTTGCCCTGAGGATCCGCCATCACAACCCAGGTGAAGTCACCGACCGTGTGAGTCTCAACTTGTGACCCACCAAGATCCAGGATTCGACGGCGCATCCCTGACAGGTCTTCGACTCCAAAGTCCAAATGGAGTCGTCTTCGTCCTTCTGTGGGTTCGTCCACCTTCTGGAATGCGAGGGAGATACCGGTGTCTCCCATAGGGGTTAGCCAAACAAAACCGTCGCCGGACCGTCGTAACTCCTCCAAATCTAGGAGGTCCGACCAGAACGAAACCACTTCTTCGACATCGGTTGTGTTTACGACCACCGATTTCAGTTGCATTGCGCCCTCCAAGTCGAGACTAACGATGATGCTGACGACCGTTACCGTAGACACCATGAGAGCCTGGATACTCAACGACACCGACGGACCCGACTCCTTCAGTCTCGACGAGGTCGATACACCAGAACCCGGACCGGGCGATGTCCGGGTGCGGATCGTCATGTCGGGTCTCAACCATCTCGACCTATGGGTGTCGCAGGGTCTTCCGGCTCCGGGCTCCTTTCCCCATGTGGCCGGTGGCGACGCTGCTGGGGTGGTGGACAGCGTGGGTGAAGGTGTTGACGGATGGTCCGCGGGCGATGAGGTCATAGTCGACCCCACCGTCTCCTGTGGTAAGTGCGAGCAGTGCCTCCACGACGACGCCACCTACTGCGCCGACTTCTCCATCCTTGGGGAGCATCGTTGGGGAACCCTCGCCGAGTATGTGGTTGTCCCTGCCAGGAACCTGAGACCCAAGTTCGCCGACCTCTCCTGGGAGGTGGCGGGCACCTTCGGACTCGTTACCGGAACCGCATACCGGATGCTGAAACGTGCCCGGCTCCGCCGCGGCGACACCGTGCTCGTTGTGGGTATCGGCGGTGGAGTATCGTCCATGGCATTTCTGGTCGCCAAGGCGCTGGGAGCACGAGTCTGGGTTACCTCCCGCAGCCCCGAGAAGATCACCTGGGCGACAGAGAGTGGTGCCGAGGGCGGTTTCGACTCGTCGGCCGACTTCTCCAAGGAAGCAAAAGAGGTCACGAACGGAGGGGTGGACATCGTCATCGAGAACGTCGGTCCTGCCACCTGGAACCAGTCGATCCGCTCGATGCGCAAAGGGGGCCGGATGGCGGTTTGCGGAGGAACCACCGGATCGAAAGTGGAGCTCTCCCTGCCCGCGCTCTTCTTCAAGCAGCTGGAGATAATCGGATCATCGATGGCAACACACTCCCAATTCGCGCGTGCACTCCACATGGTCGAGTCCGGAGACGTAGTCGTGCCTATCGACTCGGTCCACGACTTCGAGGACGTCCCAGCAGCCATCGAACGACTCGATTCGGGTGAGCATATGGGCAAGGTCGCCATCAGGAGATGATCACCCACTTCAGTGCATCGCGTGCCCGGCACCGTTACGGGATTCCTATACTGATCGCAGCGATACACGGTCCCATGACCTGGGTTATGGAAACGAGTGTCGACCCGGGGGCGTAGAACAGTCTGGAGTGTTCGCCGGCCTGTCAAGCCGGAGGTCGCGGGTTCAAATCCCGTCGTCCCCGCCACCCGAGATCTCGAGCGATCTCGGCGCGCCACACATGCGGTCAGGTAGCTCAGTTGGCTAGAGCACCGGTCTGAAAAACCGGGGGTCGGCGGTTCGATTCCGCCCCTGACCACCAATCTCGATCTGGCTGTGTCTCTTCGTCTCCTCCTGTGCTGCCGCCCGCCCCGACACGTTGTCGTTGGCTATCGTCGGGCAGGACCACGATCTGGCCGAACCGAGACCGCCAAAGGAGACCACGTATGCCAACACCGCCGTTTCGAGCCGAGCACGTCGGGAGCTTCCTTAGACCCCGGGAGATAATGGCGGCTCGGGAACACCGAGCCCGTGGAGAGATCACTGCGGAGGAGCTTCGCGAGATCGAGGACACCCACATCCGAGACGTCGTGGGTCGCCAAGAGGCCGTCGGTCTCACCGGGATCACAGACGGCGAGTTTCGACGGCTCTTCTTCCATATCGACTTCCTTGAGGCGCTCGATGGCGTCAATGTGACGTATGGCGACTTCTTCGCGCACTTCCGAAGGGACGACGGGACCGAGGTCGGATTCCGTCCGCCGACCATGAGGGTCGAGGAGCCACTCCGACACAGCCAACCCATCCAGGGTCCCGGCTTCGACTTTCTCGCCTCGGTGGTCACCAAGACTCCCAAGGTATCGATCCCGGCCCCCTCCATGCTCCACTTTCGGGGTGGTCGGGAGGCGATCTCATCGGAGGTCTATCCCGATCTCGACGACTTCTTCGCCGACCTCACCGCTGCATATCGAGAAGAGATCGCCGATCTCGCGGAGCGGGGATGTCGCTATCTACAGATGGATGACACCAATTTGGCGTACCTCTGTGATCCATCCATCCGCCAGCAGAAAACCGAGCAGGGGGAGGATCCCGACGAGCTAACCCGCCTTTACTGCCGTCTGGTCAACGAGTCGATCAAGGATCGCCCCGATGACATGGTGGCCGCGATCCATCTGTGTCGTGGCAATTTTCGCAGTGCCTGGGTCTCCGAGGGCGGGTACGAGCCCGTCGCCGAGATCCTCTTCAACGAGATGGAAGTCGACGCCTTCTTCCTGGAATACGACAACGAGCGGTCCGGGGATTTCGCACCATTGCGTCTCATGCCGGACGACAAGCAGGTGATCCTGGGTCTGATGAGCTCCAAGAAGCCCGATGTTGAGGATGCCGATGCGCTCAAGGGACGCATAGAGGAAGCAACCAAGTACGTCGACATCGGCCAGTGTGGGCTGAGTCACCAATGCGGTTTCTCCTCGACTGCCGACGGCAACGAGCTGGCCGAGTCCGACCAGTGGCGCAAGCTGGCGCGAACCGTCGAGGTAGCTACCGACGTCTGGGGCTAGCGGCTGAAAGTCCCTGTAATTGTGATGTTCTCCCCCCCGCCTTCGGAGGGGGGACCATATGATTTCTAGATGGGGGGAGGTCCGCCATCCAGGATGGCGAGGACCTCTCGATTGAACAGGGTTGGCGCCTCGAGGTTCGACAGGTGTCCCGTTCCCGGGACCACCACCACGCGGCTGTCGCTGATCTGATCGTTGAGGTGGTGCGACTGCTCTGGCGGCGCGGCCACGTCGTGTTCTCCGGCGATGATCAGGGTGGGACAGTCGATCCTGGTCACGTCCTCGGTGAGGTCGGCGTCGCGTAGGGCGGCGCAGCAACCGACATAACCGATCGGGTCCGTGGCAGCGAAGACCCTGTTAATTGCCTCGAAGTCTCCCGAGGAGCGGTCTTCGAATCCCGGTGCGAAAAAGCGCCCCACGACGGCTTCTCGGATTGCCTTCATGCCATGGGTCTCCACCGTCCCGATGCGTTCCGACCACAACTCGGCCGAGCCAAGACGGGTGGCGGTGTTCCCGGCGATGAGAGTCGATACCGCGTCGGGGGCGTGACACGCCAGCCACAGGGAGATGAAACCACCCATGGAGATTCCACATACGTCGAACTGGGCCACACCACACTCCCGGGCAACATCGAGAATATCCATTCCCAGATCCTCGATCGTGTACAGGCCTGGCCGGGCCGACGACTCCCCGTGTCCGGGAAGGTCGATCGTCAGGACACGGCGTATCTCGGACAGTGCAGCCATCTGGTGAGCCCACAGGGTTCGGTCTGTTCCCAACGAGTGGATCAGGATGACGGTGGGTCGGTGGTCGCCACCGGTGTCGGACCAGCGGATTGTCCCGGTACGACCGGCAAGGCCAGTCACATCACCGTCTTGTTGAATCGGGTGAGAACCCGGTCGATCTGACGGGGGTCCACGGCTTGCAAGGTCTTCAGATCCTCGCCCGTGACCGGCGCCGCCATCCTGGTGGTGTTGACGGTGAGACTCTCCAGACACAGCCCGATCGCCTCGACGGCTGCCCCCGCGGAGGTGAACACGCGAGGCAAGGCGAACCCCTCGAGATGCCAACCCCCGATTCCTCGGTCCAGCTCGGGGGGTGGGGCGGAGGTGAGCATTGCCGCAAAGCCGTGGCATGCCCCGGCCGCCGCCCGCGCCCGGATGGCGTCGATCGGGTTGCGCTTCTCCGGCATGCTGGAGGATCTCCCAGGGCGCACCTTTACCTCGGCGACGTCGCTTTGGGCGAGGAGGACGATATCCCCGGCGATCTTCGCCATGGTCTGCGCCGATCTGGCTACGGCCTCGGCGAGGGCATGCACGGAGGAACGGTCCGAGTGCCAGGCGATGTTGGGAGGTTGCAGGTCGAGACGCCGAGCCAGTGACAGCAGCACCTCGGTGGCGGCCAATCCGTATGAGGCCATGGTGCCGACACTTCCCCCCAACTGCAGCCTGAGATTCTCCCGTTCGTGTCTGAGATCGTCGATGTTGGTAAGAACGGCATCGAGCCATTGGGCGGCCCTGAACCCAAAGGTGGTGGGTCGGGCGTACTGGAGGAAGGTTCGCCCCATCTGGGGCTGCTCTCGGTATTCGGTGACCAGCCCCCGCAGTGTTCGGGTCACCTGAGTCAACGACTCATCGAGGACCCCGAGGGCCTTCTTGGCCTGGATCATGTGACCGGTGTCTATGGCGTCCTGAGTGGTGGCACCATGGTGGAACCACCTCAGGGCGGATTCGTCGATGCGAGTGGCGACGACCTCTCTTAGGGCGATCAGAGGGGTTCCACTATCCCAAACCGAGGCGAGAATCCCCTCGGGGTCGTCCACGGGTTCCCGACAGGCAGCGGCGACCTCACTCGCCTCCTCCGACGGGGCCAGACCGGCATCGACCAGAGCCAAGGCAAGCTCAGCCTCGAAGGAGATGATGGCAGCGACAGTTTCCGGGGCTGAGAACACCTCAGCCATCGCCGGGGTGGAGAAGCCGTTTTCTAGAGGATGGACCATGTCGTGCCTTCCGGGTTTAGCACTTAGAAATCGAAGAAGACCGTCTCGTCGTCGCCCTGGAACCTCACGTCGAAAATGTATTCCCGGGGGTTGGTGCCGTCCACAGCTTCGGCAACGAGGGTGTCGCGTCGCCACGCCGGGACCGCCGCCAAGACGAGGTCGTCTCGGTTGGCGTCCTCCTCATCGGAGAAGTAGATCCGGGTGTAGCACGGGTTGAGCATCCCCCTCCCCTGAATCACCATCGAGATGTGTGGCGCCTGAAACGAGTCTTCGATATCCGGAACCGGTCCAGGCTTCACTGTCTCGATGTGGTAGGTCCCAGTCTCAAAGTTCGACATGGCCCGGGCGAATCCTGTGAAGGCTGAGTCGAGATCGAGTTCCCTCGTGTCGTCGGGATGGTTGTACCTCCCGTTCGGGTTCGCCTGCCAAGTCTCAAGCAGGGCGTCCTCGATCGGATTTCGGTCACCGTCGAATACCCGCCCGGTAATGATGATCGGTTCTCCGTCCGGGCTGGTGACGACGTTCTGTCCCTCTCCCCCGAGACGCATCGAGTAGTAGGGCCCCACCGTCTGAGAAGGGGTTTGCCCGAAGCTGGCACTCACTGGTGATCCTCATCCGCCGGCGTGGCAAATTCCCCACGGAGCACGATGTCCCAGCGCCACCCCAGCGCCCAATTCTCGATGGTGACTTCGTGGTCGTATCGGGCCACCATCCGCACCCTTGAGTGCGGCGGCGGCGAGTTGTAGATCGGGTCGAGTGGGAGCAAGGGATCGCCTTCGAAGTACATCTGGGTGACGAGACGGGTTCCGAGGGAGGGGCCGAGTACCGAGTAATGGATGTGCGCCGGTCGCCACGCATTGGGGTGGTTTCCCCATGGGTAGGGCCCGGGTTTGATGGTGGTGAAGCGGTAGGTTCCGCTGTCATCGGTGCGACACTGGCCGACCCCAATGAAGTTGGGATCGAGTGGTGCGGGGAAATCGACCTCTCTCCAGTGGACATATCGGCCGCAGGCGTTGGGCTGCCAGATCTCGAGGAGTGTCCCCGGTACACCACCGCCGTTCTCGTCGAGAACCCGGCCGGTAACGATGATGCGCTCGCCTATCGCAGGCTCACCCGTTCCGGCATTGGTGGTGAGGTCGGCATCCTCCTCGGCCATCTCCGACCAGACCGGACCGGGCCCGGTGCTCTCCGACAGGGTGGCGACGATGGGGATCGGGTCCTGGGTGGGACTTCGCTTCACCGTCGAGCGATACTCGGGGTAGCTGAATGGCGGGTGGTCGGCATAGGCCCGGGGACCATAGTGCCGCACCAGGGGATTGGTCATGATCCGCCCTCCTCGTAGATCGACTTCATCGTCTTGAATGCCCGGTTGGCGGCGGGGGCCCCGGCATATGCGGCAACATGGAGGAGTACCTCGCTGATGTCCTCGGCGTCCAACCCGGTGTTGTGGGCGGCTTGCAGATGCAGTTCCAGCTCCTCATGTCCCAGGGCGCCCAGAATCGCAATCGTAACCATGCTGCGCTCCCGAAGGTCGATCTGGGGACGGCTCCAGAGGCCACCCCACACCGATTCGGTTATCCAGCGCTGGAAGTCACGATCGACATCGCTGGCGGCGGCAGTGGTCCGATCGACGTGATCGTCACCCAAGACCTGACGGCGCATCGACATGCCCTTCTCATACCTGCTCATCTCGGTCACCCTCTACTCCGTGTCGGGGAGTTCACAACAGTAGACCGACGTAGTTCTCCGCCATGGCCCGTTGCGCCGCCTCCGACGAGAATAGGTAATCGAGTTCGGCCATCTGCAGCCGTCGATCGAAGTCCTCCTCGGCGCTGAAGCGATGCATCAAAGCAGTCAACCACCAGGAGAACCGCACCGCCTTCCAAACCCGGGAGAGGGCGGTGGCCGAGTATTCATCCAGCCCCGTGGTGGAACCTGTCGTGTAGAAATCGGACAACGCGGAGGCGAGGTAGACCACATCGGAGATAGCAAGATTCAGTCCCTTGGCTCCCGTGGGTGGGACGACATGAGCGGCATCGCCCGCCAGGTAGAGACGACCATAGGAGAGCGGTTCCGACACCCAGCTGCGGAGGGGAGTGACCAGCTTCTCGATCGACGGACCGGTTACCAGCCGATCCGCGGCTTCGGTGGGAAGACGTCTCTCCAGGGCCTCCCAGAAGCGCTCGTCGGGCCAATCCTCGGGCGTGTCCTCCGCCGAGCCCTGGACGTAGTAGCGGCTCAGGTTCTCATTCCGCATCGAGCAGAGAGCAAAGCCGTCGAGGTGGTTGGCGTAGATCAGCTCGTCGTTGACCGGAGGCGTTTCCGAGAGCAAACCCACCCAGACGAAGGGATAAAGTCGCTCGAACGTCTGGCTAACCGTGCTGGGTATGTACTCACGGGCCGTTCCATGCGCCCCATCACACCCCACGACATAGTCACAGCTCAGGGAGTGGGATTCGCCGTCCTTGTCGAAGATCACCCGGGGCGTGGTGGTTTCGATGTCGTGTACTTCGATTTGCTCGGCTTCATCGACCAGAGCGATCCCCTCTCTGTCCATGGCGTCGTAGAGGTCTTTCTGCAGCTGTGTCTGCCCGTAAATGACGACGTGCTTGCCGACAAGTCCGCCAAAGTCGATTCGGAGCAACTTGTTGGCGAAAGCGAGATTTACCCCGTCGTGTACGAATCCCTCGCCATCCATTCGATCGCCCAGACCGGCCGCACGGAGAACACCGGCGCTCCCGTACTCGATGACACCGGCCCGGACCCGGCCGAGGACGTGCTCCCGGGATCGCAACTCCAAGACAACACTGGCGACACCCTCGAGATGGAGAAGATAGGAAAGAAGCGTCCCTGCCGGACCGCCTCCGATGATCGCCACCTGAGTGCGGGTTGGCAGCTGACTCGTATGGTTGGTCACCTCCCTGCTCCCGATCGCCATGGCGCACTACGCTAGCGGCACCAATGTTGGCACTGCCGTCGCGGTCTTATGTGGAGTTGTTGGATAGGGAGGAGGTCGTGCTTGACTGAGTTCACCACCCTCCCCTCCGCCATCGAGGACCTGGTGCCGGACGGCTCCACCGTGGCGATGGAGGGCTTCACCCACCTCATTCCCTTTGCTGCCGGTCATGAGGTCATCCGGCAACGGAAGCGGGACCTGGCCCTGATCCGGATGACACCCGATGTGATATACGACCAGGTCATCGGGATGGGATGTGCCAGCCGCCTGATCTTCTCCTGGGGTGGCAATCCCGGGGTCGGATCATTGCACCGCCTCCGCGATGCCGTGGAGAACGGATACCCCCATCGGCTCGATCTCGAGGAGCACAGCCACGCCGGGATGGCGACCCGTTATGCCGCGGGTGCTTCCGGTCTTCCCTTCGGAATCCTCCGGGGGTACCACGGCACCGATCTCGCCGAGCACACCAACATGACCACGATCGTATGTCCCTTCACCGGTGAGGACTTGGCGGCGGTGCCTGCCCTGACGCCGGATGTGGCTTTGCTCCATGCCCAGCAGGCCGATCGGCAGGGAAATGTGGGTCTGTGGGGTATCTCCGGGGTCCAGAAGGAGGTGGCCTTGGCCTCCAAGACGGTGGTCGTCACCGTCGAGGAGGTGGTCGACGAGTTGGGTCAGCAGGGCCCCAATCATGTGGTACTCCCCTCCTGGACGGTGACGGCGATCGTCTGTGTCCCCCGGGGATCCCATCCGTCCTACTCGATGGGTTTCTCAAACCGCGACAACGTATTTTACACACAGTGGGATGCCATATCCCGCGACCGTGATCGTTTCACCCAATGGATGAAGTCATTCGTCCTCGACACGGACTTCGAGGGTTATCTGGCCGCCCTCGACGACGGATCCCTATTCACAACGGTGCTCGATGGGTGACGAGGCGGGATACACGTCGGACGAGATGATGTCGGTGACCGCGGCCCGTCAGCTCCATGATGGACAGGTCTGCTTCGTCGGCATCGGACTACCCAGCCAGGCCGCCAATCTGGCCAGGCGCACCCATGCCCCCAACGTGATACTGATCTACGAATCGGGCACCATTGGGACACGGCCCGAGATCCTGCCCCTCTCCATCGGTGACGGCGAGCTGGCCGACCAGGCGGATCTGGTGGTGAGTGTGCCGGAGATCTTCGCCTATTGGCTGCAGGCCGGTCGCGTTGACGTCGGGTTCCTGTCCGCCGCCCAGATCGACCGGTTCGCCAACCTAAACAGCACGGTGATCGGCCCGTATGGGACTCCAAGGGTGCGACTCCCAGGTGCTGGTGGCGCCCCCGAGATTGCATCGTCCTGCGGCGAAGTGATCGTGATGCTCCGTCACTCCAAACGCACCTTCGTCCCACAGGTGGATTTCATCACGTCTGTCGGCTTCGGCCGTAACGGCGAGGGAAGGGCGGGCCACCGAGGCTCAGGACCCCGGGTGGTCATCACCGACCTCGGGGTGCTCGAGCCCGACCCGGACACCAAGGAAATGTCCCTGGTCGCCACCCATCCCGGCGTCGAGGTGCAGGAGGTGTTGGCGAGCACGGGGTGGGACCTACAGGTGAGCGACAACGTCGCGGTGACGCCTGAGCCCACCGAAGAGGAACTGGGGGTCCTGCGCCACCTCAAGGAGCAGACCGCGGCCGCCCACTCCCACCGCTGACCCTCACCCCGAACTTTGGGCTGGGAGCGTCGCTGAGCGACGTCTGGAACCCAGGGTTCAGGAGACCACCGCGCGACTAACGCTCACACATCGACCGGTGGGGTCCCGTGGGTATGGAATGTCTCGATGGTCTGGAGACCCCAGGCCTGACCTTTGGCCCGCTCCTCGGGGGTCCAGGAGATCGTCCTCCAATCGGGGGCGAGCATCATCCTGGCCCCGGCGTTGCACAACTCGACCCGATTGCCTCCCGGCTCCCAAACATAGAGAAAGAAGGTCTGTTGGATGGCATGCTTGTGCGGCCCCGTCTCGATGTGGATGTCGTTCTCGAGGCACACGTCGGCGGCGCGCAGGATGTCATCCCTGGTGTCGGCCGCCAGCGCGATGTGATGTAGCCGCCCGTTGCTCCCCGTCCAGTCGGCGCTGTAGACGACGTCATATGTCTTGTCACTGAAGGTCCACCAGGTGGCTGCCGGCGGTCCCTCCGGACCGAGGATTTCCTCAGTCTTCATCCCACCCAGACCAGAACCGACGAACGGCCCCATCCCGGGTATATCGGCGGCCAGATAGTTGACATGGTCGAGACGACGGATGTTGGCGCCCCTCCCTGGAAAACGCGCCGCCTGATTCTTCAAACTCGGCTTCAACTCTGGTGGGGCATCAAACCACTCCGTCTCCCAGTACAAGCCGATCGTGTGACCGTCGGGGTCGGTGGTGAGATAGATCTGGCCCAGCCCTACCTCGTCGGAGACCCACTCCCCCGAGACACCCATGTCGTTGAGTCGGGTAACGGTGTTCTCCAGGGCGTCCTGGCTGGATGCCCGAAGGTATGTCCGTCCCACACCCGCCTTTTCCCGGGCGGTGAGTTTGAGGGTAAACAGTTCGTAGTCGTCCCAGGCGTGGACGTATACGGAGTCGCCCTGCTCTGCCACCGGCTCCATCCCCATCAGATCGACAAAGAAGGCGAGTGTATCCTCGAGGATCGGAGTGAACAGCTCGACCGAGCCAACGTGGGCAATCTCTCTTCCTCTTGCGTTGTCACCCATCGATCCTCCTCTTGACGGCAGCGTAAAGGTTGTCAGCAATCATGTCCACAATATTGTGGATGATCTTTGGGGTAAGCTCGTGAGATGCCAACCGACCAGGTGGTGGATCGACTCCGCCACGAAATTCTCGACGGTGTCTTCTCCCCCGGGGAGCGTCTTATCGAGGTAGAGCTCTCTGAGCGTTACCAATGTGGTCGAGCCGCCATTCGTGCGGCGCTGGTACAACTCGAGACCGAGGTCCTGGTCGACCGGAGGGCCAACAGGGGTGCGGTGGTGCGTCGTATTCCCGTCTCGGAAGCCATCGAGATAACCGAGGCCCGTCGCGCCCTTGAAGGGCTGATCGCCACAGCCGCGGCGCGTCGTGGGACCGAAGAAGAGTTTGTCGAGTTGGAGCGAATTCTCCTAGACATGCAAGGTGCGGTAGCACTCGGAGACGCCTCCTCGTACGCCACCCTAAACCGTCATCTACACCAGCAGCTTATGTCGATGAGCAGGCACAGCGTGGCTTCCGAGCTGGTTCGGAACCTGAGAAATCGTGGTGTGCAGAACCAGTTCCGGCTGGCCGCGGTCCCCGGTCGTCAGGCGGACTCGCTGGAT
Organism: Acidimicrobiia bacterium; assembly: GCA_009377735.1. Taxonomy (GTDB): domain Bacteria; phylum Actinomycetota; class Acidimicrobiia; order Spongiisociales; family ZC4RG35; genus WHTL01. The sequence goes on along the minus strand of WHTL01000001.1, from coordinate 16,754 downwards.
CAGCACGCTGCCATTGTCGACGCCGTCGTGAAGGGAGATGAGGACGCGGCAGCCAGAGCGATGGGTGAGCATCTCGACTCGGTCATCGAGGTCTTGGCGACTTGGGATGACGTGAGGGATCGATCGGGATGATCATCGACTGTCACGGCCACTACACCACGACCCCACCGGGCGTCGGACAATGGCGCGAGGAGCAGGTCGCCGCCGTCACTGCCGACTCTTCGTATGTGGGAACGAAGGGCACCATCGATGTGGCAGATGACGAGATCCGGGAGTCGATCGAGAACGCCCAGCTCAAGACCCAGCATGAGCGCGGCATCGACGTCACCATCTTCTCTCCTCGCGCCAGCTGGATGGGCCACCATGTCGGCAATGCCCACACCTCGAAGTTCTGGTCACAGCATCAGAACGAGCTGATCCGTCGGGTGTGCGACCTCTTCCCCGACAGCTTGGTCCCTGTTTGCCAGCTGCCTCAGTCCCCCGGTGCGCCAATCGACGAGTCGGTGCGGGAGCTTGAGAGGTGCGTGATCGAGATGGGGTTTGTCGGCTGCAATGTCAACCCCGATCCATCGGGTGGGCACTGGGACGGACCACCGCTGTGGGACCGGTACTGGTACCCGCTCTGGGAGAAGATGGAGGAGCTCGATGTGCCGGCCATGATCCACGTCAGCACCTCAACCAACGAGAACCTGCAGACAACCGCATCCCACTATCTGGGGGCGGACACCACCGCGTTCACCCAGGCATTGACCTCGGACTTGATGACCCGGTTCCCCGGGCTCCGCTGGATCGTTCCCCACGGCGGCGGCGCAGTCCCCTATCACTGGGGACGATTCAAGGGAATGGCGGCTGACAAGGGCTGGGACTTCGAGTCACTTTCGGAACACATCTTCTTTGACACCTGCGTCTACCACCAGCGCGGCATCGACCTTCTCCTCGATGTCGTTCCTACCGAGAACATCCTGTTCGGGTCGGAGACGATCGGAGCGGTCCGTGGAGTGGACCCCGAGACCGGGCATCATTTCGATGACACCAGACGCTACATCGAGAATGCCGCCCTCGACAGGACTAGTAAGCAGATGATCTATTCGGAGAACGCCCTCAGGGTGTACCCGAGGCTTCGCTCCAAGTGCTCTCCCCCGTGAGTCGGCGACATCTCGTGGTGAGGGACATCCCGAGGACCGAGCTCGAGATCGTCGATCGCTTTCCGTCGCTCGGTGTGGCCACCATCCACGAAGCCCAGGGTCGGACCGGGTCGATCGCTCCTAATATCCAAGCGATCCAACGCGGTGCATCTGTCGCTGGCAACGCGGTCACGGTATTGAGCCATCCAGGCGACAACATGATGATCCACGCCGCCATCGAGGTGTGTCGAGAGGGGGACATCCTGGTCGTTACCAACGACGGGCCCTCCACCCATGGGATGTTCGGCGAGCTGTTGGCCACGTCGCTCCGGACGCGAGGGGTCCGCGGTCTGGTCATCGACGCCGGGGTGCGTGATGTCGCCGAGCTGCGCACGATGGGATTCCCCGTATGGACCCGACATGTGTCCCCCCTGGGAACAGAAAAGGAGACTCCGGGCTCGGTCAACGTCCCGGTCACAATCGGCGGCGTCACGGTTCGGCCCGGTGACCTGGTGTGTGCCGACGACGATGGTGTGGTGATCGTCCCCAGAGAGACCGTCGACGACTGCCTCGCCGCATCCGAGGAGCGTCTAGAACGCGAGAAGGAGAAACGGACCCGCCTCGCCGCCGGTGAGCTCACCCTCGACATGGACGGGATACGGGAGAAACTCACACGGCTGGGGGTCGAGTTCGTCGACCGTGCCCCCGATGAATGATCAGAGATAGGGTCGGGGAAACACCAACCCATCCATGAGCTTGCGGGCGGTACGGACGAATCCGGCACGTTTCACCACTGGGATCGCGTCGTCGCCCGAGATGATCTCGACCACTGCCTGAAAGGAGCCTGTCGGATGCTCTAAGACGACCGTGTCGCCTGCCAATGGGCCGACCAGGTCCGAGCCGACCGAGCCAGGCAGCAGGATCGCGGTAGCAACGGATACCGCCCCGAACACACCAATCGCCTGATGGCATCGATGGGGTATGAATGTGCGAGTTGTGATGGTGCCACCGTTCTTCGGGGGTGCCACCATGGTCATCTTGGGAACGGTGGCAGAGGAGACGTCGCCCAGATCCATCAGCTCGGCAGCGGCGAGACGGATCAGCTCAAGACGCTCACGGAGGGCGTCATTGGCCTCCAATTCGGCGCATGACTCGTACCCGGTGATGCCCATGGACTCCGCACGCATCACCACTACCGGCATGCCGTTGTCGATCAGGTGCATGTCACACCCTCGACCTCGTCCGTGATCCGGCCGCTCGGCAGGAGGGCACCGGTTGTCGAACCGGCCAGGCCCTCGAACTCGAGACGGATGGGAGCCGCGGTCCCCGAAACCCCGGAGATTGCCTGTTCCCCCACGTAGACCGCCCCGCCCTGGGCGATCGGAAAGGTCGCCGTCGCATATGAGTCGAAATTGAGCATGTGGATCGAAATCATTGCCTGCTCGCCGTCCGCCTTGACCAACCCACGTTCCACCGCGAATGGTGCCACCCCGGCGAGGATGTTCCCGCAGTACTGACGATCGGTCACCATCACCTCATCAACACCGAGTTGGAGGAAGAGGTACTCGATATCGCCATGACCCTCCCGGTCGGCACCGACCACTGCCACCTTGGAGGTCAAGGGATGCGCGCCGCCTATGCCATCGATCTGCCGGGGGTCGGGTGTCCCCATGATGCGGAGCAGGATCTCATCTCGCTCTCCCCGGTCCATCGGCAGATCATCGCGGAGAAAGTAGGCCCCCTTGGAGGTGCCACATAACCATGCAACGAACCCCGGCCGCAAACGACTGCATGATTGTCGACATAGTTGTGGACAATCATAGGATGTGTCGGGCAGGTCACCAGACATGACCCGGTACGTGGCATCCAAAATCGCCGACACCTGGGGCGACTTGGGGATTACCCTTCCTCACGTCGCCGTCAACCGGGCATCGGGGAGTTCACCAATCTCTCGGTCTCCTGAGAGCGAGGCGATGAGGAGGAGAAATATGAGGAAACGTTCGAGATCAACGTGGCTGGCGCTGGGAGTGGTGTTATCGCTGGTCCTGGTGGCATGTGGTGGCGACGGCCCTACCGACACCACAGCGGCCGCTACTGACACCACCGCTGCGGCCCCGGACACCACCGCGGCCGCTACCGACACCACAGGAGCCGCACTCGATACCACCGCGGCTGCACCCGACACCACCGCGGCGACCCCCGAGGCAACCGAACCGACGTCGGGCGAACCCATCAGGATCGGTGCGCTGACCGATCTGACCGACTTCACCCCCTGGGCTGTCCAAGCTCGCGACGGGATGCTGCTCGCCGCCGAGGAGATCAATGCCGCTGGTGGGGTCGATGGCCGCATGATCGAGATCGTCGTCCAGGACTCGGCGAACGATGCCGATGCCGGTATCGACGGCTTCGAGCGACTGGTCGAGGACGGTGTGGTGGCGCTGGGTGGAGTCATCTCCAGCACCGTGGGTGCCGCGATTTCGCCCCTCGCTGAGGAGCTGGAGATGCCCACCTTCCTGGTGAAGTCAGGAACCGAGGCCGCCCTCACCGCGGATAGCCACTTCATGTTCCGCTCCTGTCTCCCCGCGGCACCGATGACCGCTGGACCCGTGTTGCAGTACGCCCAAGAGGAGGGTCTCACCAACGTGGGAGTGATCATCGCCGACTACGCCTGGGGTCAGGCATTCGCCGGCGCGGTGGAGACAACCTTCGAGGGCTCCGGCGTCGACTATGGCGAGATCCAGGTCGCCCCGGTTCCACCCGACACAGACTTCACCCCGTTTGTGCGGGCAATGGCCGACGCCGGTGCCCAGATGGTCGTTGCCACCGGTCATCCCCCCGGGAACGCGGCGATCCTGGGTCTTTCGGCGGACCTGATCGGCGATGTGCCTGTTACCGGGGCGTGGATACCACCCGATCTCGCGGTAGCAGCCCAGCCCGAGGTCGCCGTCGGACGCTACACGGACTTTTCCTGCGCCGACTACGGGAGCGACGGATACGCCGCCCTGGCCGAGCGCTATCTCGCCTTTTCCGACAACGCTTTCATGTCGGACGACGCGGTAGCTGGTTTCGGCATAGTGACGATGGTGGCCGAGGCGGTGGGAGAGGTTGGTGACGACCCGGTGGCGATCGCCGATTACATGCACCAGAACTCGTTCGAGCTGGAGGGCTACGCTCACCCTGTGAGTTGGACCGAGTGGGGTGAGCTGGCGGAGTCGCAGCCGACTTTCTTCGGGATCACCGAAGGTCCGCCGCCAGAAGGGCTCAACGAAGCCGGCGACTGGTGGATCGAGGTTTTGAGCCAGTCCGAGCCACTTGAGCCGTACCAGCCGTAGTACTAACCGTTGCCCCTGCTTGAGCTGGATGAGGTCGGGAAGCACTACGGCGGGCTCCCGGCCGTCGATGGAGTGAGCGTTGGGGCGGACGAAGGTGAGATTCTCGCCATCGTCGGCCCCAACGGCGCCGGGAAGAGCACCATGCTCAAGCTGATCATGGGTCTGGAGTTTCCCACTGCGGGAACCATCAGCTTCGCCGGTGAGGACATCACCCGCGCTCCCACGCATCGGGTTCGACAGAAGGGAATCGCGATGGTTCAGCAGACTCCGCGCTCCTTCCCGACGATGACTGTGCTGGAGAATGTTGCCGTTGGTGCCCTGTTCGGCCAGGCAGGTGCCTATCGGGACGAGGCAATTGCCCTCCAAGCCGCCGACGAGGTCCTTTCGTTTGTTGGTCTCGGTGAGCGACGATTCGACCATGTTGGCAGTCCTAATCTTCACGAGCAGCGCTTCCTTGCACTGGCCCGCGCCGTATCCGGACAGCCCCGTCTCCTGCTTCTTGACGAGGTCATGGCTGGTCTCAACGACGCCGAGCTGGACGCCTCCGTCGAGATCGTGAGGACCATACGGGACCACTTCGGGATCACGGTCATCTGGGTGGAGCATGTAATGAAGGCGGTGATGCGATTGGCGGAGCGCATCGTGGTGCTTGACTTCGGGAAGGTCGTCACCGAGGGTCATCCTGAGCGGGTGATGCGGGATCCAAGGGTAATCGAGGCCTATCTCGGTGAGGATATCTAGAGTGCTTGAAGTTCGGGACCTGGCAGCCGGGTATCAAGGTAACGACGTAGTCCACGACATCAGCTTCCACGTGAACGAGGGGGAGGCGGTGATGATCATGGGCTCGAATGGAGCCGGGAAGACCACACTATTCCGTACGATGTGTGGGCTCAACCAACCGAGCTCCGGTGCGGTGGTGTTCGACGGTAAGGAGTTGACCGGACAACCCGCACAGAAGATCGTCCGGGCCGGTCTCGGATTCGTACCCGCCGAACGACACCTGTTCCCCCGGATGAGGGTCCAGGAGAATCTCTCCTTGGGCGCCTATCCCAGGCGTCCCGACCCGGAGACCCTGTCGGTCGTCTACGACATCTTTCCGCGCCTCGCCGAACGTCGTGGACAACGGGCCGGGACTCTGAGTGGCGGTGAACAGCAGATGCTGGCCATCGGGCGAGCCCTGATGTCCCAACCTCGTCTCCTCGTCCTCGACGAGCCCACGACGGGGCTGGCACCAAAACTTGCCCACGAGGCGTATGAGGCATTGGCCATCATCCGTGGTCAGGGATTGACCCTTCTCGTCGCCGAGCAACAGGTCCCACTGGCCATGGAATTCACCGATAGGGGTTATGTCCTCGAAGACGGTGTGATCAACCTTGAGGGCACGTCCGAGGAGCTCGCTAACGACCCCCGGGTCCGTCGAGCATATCTCGGGGTGACATGACGGCGATCATCCTCGACGGAATCGTGCTCGGACTCCAGTTCGGGCTGCTCGCTGCCGGAATGACCCTGGTGTACGGCTTGGGTGGTGTCCTCAACCTCGCCTACGGACAGATGGCGGTCATCTCTGCCATGGCGGTCTTGTTCACGATCGACGCCGGAGTCTCGGTACCGACGGCAGTGGGCATTGGTCTGGTCACCGGGGGTGTCGTCGGATTTCTCTTTGATAGGACCATCCTTCGCCCCATCTACCGACGTCATGGCGAGGCACGGGTGCTGCTCAGCCTCCTTCTCACCCTCGGGGTGGCGTTCATGGTCGATGGGTTCCTCAACTGGCGGTATCCGGTGGCGGCCCTGAGTTTGAACATCTCGGGCGATCCGATCGAGCTTTTCGGTCTTCCAATGCGACGAGGCAGCATCGTGGGGTCGGCCATCATCCTCGCGGTCTTTGCCCTGCTCTTCGTCTTCCTCAGAGGTACCGCGGTGGGGAGGGCGGTGAGATCGATTATCGAAGACGAGGAGGGGGCTCGATTGGTTGGGATAGATCCCTCCAAGATGCTTCGTTTCATCCTGATCCTGAGCGGTGTCCTCGCCGCGGTGGTGGCGCTCACCCAATCGATGATCCGCCCGGTGACGGTCACCGCTGGCTTCTCGATCACGGTCTTCGCCCTGATCGTGACCGTCGTCGGCGGTCTGGGCAGTGTCGCCGGCGCCTTCCTCGCCGGGATCATCCTCGGAGTGATCAACAGCCTCGCCACCACCTACATCGGCACCTTCCTCTCTCTTATCATCCTTCTCGGTGCGGCGGCGGTGACCATTCTCATCCGTCCCTCCGGCCTTCTGGGAATCAGGGAATGACGGAGAGATTCACAGAGGCGACCGGGACATCTGTCGTTGGTGGCACCGAACGACGAGGAGTCCGGTCGCTACCCGCCCTTGTGGTCCCGGTACTGGCGGTCGGTGCGGTACTGTCCCTGATGCCGCTCTGGCTCGGTGACTCCCGAGTGATGATGACGGTGTCCGTTCTCGGACTCGCCTTTGCCGGCTATGCCATCGGTTTCAACGTGATCTTCGGAAGCACGGGACAACTGTTCCTATGTGTCGGCGCCCTCGCCGGGATCGGTGGCTACGGCGCTGCCATCCTCGGCGATACTGTGGGCCTACCCATCGTTGTCAGCATCCTCGCCGCGACGTTGGCTTCGAGCCTCGCCGGTGGGCTCCTCAGCTGGATCGCGGTGCGACGCTCGCTCGGTGTCATCTTCACCGGGATAGTCACCCTCATCTTCGCACTGGCCTTCGAGAACCTCGTGCTCGGGCTGGGCGATCTCACCGGAGGAGAATCTGGGTTCTTGATCAGTTCGGGTGGTGACAGCTTCCTCAGGAGTCGGGTGCCGGCCTTTTACCTGATGCTTGCCATGGTGCTCGTTTTTCTCCTCTTGCATGGCTTGTTGCGCCGGTCACACATTGGCTGGGGATTCCGGGCCCTTCGGGACGACGAAATCGCCGCCGAGCTGGCTGGTGTCAACGTGGCCCGATATAGGGTCTATGCAGCCCTGATCGGTGCGGCCATGTTGGGGATGACCGGCGCCATCTATGCGTTCACCCAGGGCCGGGTCAGTCCGACCACCTTCGAATTCGCCGAGCTGGACGTGGTGGTGTTGGTGATGCTGGCGTTCGGTGGGATCGGCTCGCTACTCGGTCCCATCCTCGGATCGGTCACCTTTACCGCCATCAACGAGGCTCTCCTCGATCTGGGTCACCTGCGGCTGGTGCCGTATGGATTGCTCATCATCATCCTCTTCCTCTGGATCCCAAATGGCGTGATCCCGACCGTGGACGATTGGTTCAAACGCCGTCAAACATTCTCTCCCCTCGAATGAGGGGGGAGTGGCAGCGCCGAAGGCGCTGACGATCGGGCAACTCCCCGATGCGATCGGGTCGCGACTATCGAGGCTGTTGTGCCCCCCTTCCTCCCGGCCTCCGGCCGGCAGGAACCGTCCCCGGCCCCTACATCAGTGGGGGGACAGCTTCTCGGTTGGCTATTGTCGGGATCAAGACACTTTTCACAAGGGAGACCTCCCATGAACCAGCAGCAGTTCGACAAGATGGCCAAGGGCAAGGGCTTCATCGCCGCCCTCGACCAAAGCGGCGGCAGCACCCCCAAGGCGCTGCGGGTATACGGAGTCGAGGAGTCGGAGTACTCCGGTGACGACGAGATGTTCGAGAAGATCCACGAGATGCGAACACGGATCATCACCAGTCCCGTCTTCGGAGGAGATCGTGTCGTTGGTGCGATCCTCTTCGAGAACACCATGGATCGCGAGATCGAGGGTTTGGGCTCCGCCGAATATCTATGGACGAAGAAGCAGGTAGTCCCCTTCCTGAAGGTCGACAAGGGCCTTGCCGATGAGAGCGATGGGGCACAGGTGATGAAGCCCATCCCGGGTCTCGACTCACTCCTGGCCAAGGCGCTGGAGCACGGTGTGTTTGGCACCAAGATGCGGTCTGTCATCAAGATGGCCAACCCCACCGGTCTCGGTGCCGTGGTCGACCAGCAGTTCGAGATCGGTCGTCAGATCCTCGCCGCGGGGCTGGTGCCCATCCTGGAACCGGAGATCGACATCCACAGCCCCGAAAAGGAGGCAGCGGAAGATTCCCTCAGGTCCACGATCCTGGCCGGTCTGGAGTCGATCGGCGACGACGAGCAAGTGATGCTGAAACTGACTCTCCCCGAGGTGGACGGACACTACGCCGACCTCATCTCCCACCCGAAGGTACTTCGGGTCGCCGCCCTTTCCGGTGGCTACAGCAGGGAGGAGGCTACCGATCGCCTCACCCGTAACCAAGGCATGATCGCCAGCTTCTCGAGGGCCCTCACCGAAGGGCTTACCGCACAGCAGAGCGACGAGGAGTTCGACTCTGCCCTGGACACCTCGATTGGGAGCATCTACGAGGCATCGATCACCTGACCCGGCACGGGTGAACACCTGATCTTCATCACGTCGTAAACTGGATCTTTCCCTGTGGGTGACAGTTCGCCAGTGATCTCGCATTGGGAGTGTTGAAGCAATCGAATCGTATTTCTCCAGGAGGATCCCGATGTACCGCAAGCTGATGTATTCGACGCTGGCACTCACCCTGGTTCTGGCCGCGTGTGGGGGATCGGATCCCGCAGACACTACGGGTGTCGGGACCGAGACCACCGCTGCTGCGCCGGACACCACTGCCCCTGCCGAGACCACCGCGGCGGGCGAGACCACCGCGGCTCCTGCCGAGACCACCGCGGCGGCGACGGAGACCACCGTAAACGCCGCCTGCTCCACCGACAGTGATCTCCTCTTCGAACCCGGAAAGCTCACCATCGCCACCGGGGAACCGGTGTTCCCACCTTGGATGATGGACGATGACCCCACCAACGGTGAGGGATTCGAGAGTGCCGTGGCATATGCCCTCGCCGAGGAGTTGGGCTTCGCCGCCGAGGACGTCAGCTGGGTCCGCACCGGTTTCGATCAGGCCATCGCCCCCGGTGAGAAGGACTACGACTTCAACATGCAGCAGTACTCCATCACCGAGGAGCGAGACGAGGTCGTCGATTTCTCCATCCCCTACTACAACGTGCAGAAGTCGGTGATCGCTTTGAGCGACACCCCAGCCGCCCAGGCAACTACCTTCGCTGAGCTGGCGGAAGCCAACCTGGGAGCCACCATCGGGACCACCGATCTCGACTATATCGAGCAGGTGATCGGCGATACCGACACCGCGGTATACAACACCCAGGCAGACACCGTTGCCGCCCTAAATGCGGGACAGATCGACGCCACCGTCGTGGGTCTCCCGACTGCCCACTTCCTCACCGCGGTCGAGTTGGAGAATGCGGTCATCTCCGGTCTTCTGCCAGAGCAAGGTGACAGTGGGGAGGGCATGGGTCTCCTCTTCACCGAGGGCAACGAGTACGTGAATTGTGTCAACCCCGCCCTTGAAGCCCTCCACGAGAGCGGCGCCATCGACGCCATGGCGGAGGAGTGGCTCGAGCAAGGCGGAGATATCCCGCTGATCGAGGGGTGACCGAGCACTCCACCGCGGTAGCGGAGGCCCATCACAGACGGGTGGCGCGGGAGCGACGAACCTCGCTCCTGATCAGTGGGGTGAGCACCGTGATCGTGTTCGGTCTGGCGGCGTGGTGGATCAGCTCGGCCGAGCAGTGGCCGGCGGTGCGAAACCAATTCTTCTCCTGGGAGGCCATCCAGGAGTCGTTTCCCTCCGTCCTCGCCGGGTTCTGGCTGAACCTGAGGATCTGGATAGTCGCTGAGGTCATCATCTTGGCGTTCGCCCTCCTGCTGGCAGTGCTCCGCTCTCTCACCGGGCCTATCGCCGCCCCGTTCCGTCTCGCCACGATCGCCTACATCGACCTCTTCCGGGGGGTGCCCGCCCTGCTTCTGATCCTTCTTTTCGGCTTCGGTGTTCCCGCCCTCCAGCTACCGGGACTACCTACGAGTGCCACCTTCTGGGGTTCGGTAGCCTTGATCGCCGGATACTCCGCCTACAGCGCCGAGGTTTACCGGGCGGGAATGGAAGCGGTCCATGACGGCCAGCGCGCCGCAGCACGGGCTCTGGGTCTCAACCAGTGGGTGACCCTCCGTTTCGCCATCATCCCCCAGGCGATCCGCAACGTGGCACCGGCACTCCTCAACGGCGCCGTCTCACTTCAGAAGGACGTGGCACTCCTGTCCGTCCTCGGTGTGAGGGAAGCGGTGCGTGCCGCTGAGATCTACACCGCGCGGACCTTCAACTACTCCAGCCTCATCGCGGCCGCCATCCTCTTCCTGATTGCAAGCATCCCCCTCGCCCGCTTCACCGACTGGTACGCCCGTCGTGATCAGGAGCGCCGTCTGCAAAGGACCGTCTGATGGATTCTCCCGCCAAGATCCAGGTGGAACGGCTCGTCAAGTTCTACGGCGACAAGATGGTGCTGAACGAGATCGACCTCGAAGTCGCCACCCACGAGGTGGTCTGTCTCATCGGCGCCTCGGGTTCGGGCAAGTCCACCCTGCTCCGCTGTCTCAACAGACTTGTGGACTATGAGGGCGGCCGCATCCTCCTCGACGGCGTCGACCTTTACGACGAATCCCTCACCGAGAACGAACTGAGGAAGCGGATTGGGATCGTGTTCCAGGCCTACAACCTCTTCCCCCACATGACGGTCCTTGACAACATCACTCTGGCACCACGCCGGGTGCACGGGGTCGACAAGGCGGCGGCCGAGGACAACGCCCACCGGCTGCTCGAGCTCTTCGAGATGGGAGAATTCGCCTCGTCTTATCCCGATCGGCTCTCGGGTGGACAACAGCAAAGGGTCGCCATAGTCCGTGCCATGGCCACAAATCCCGACGTCCTCCTCCTCGATGAGGTGACTGCCGCCCTCGATCCGGAGCTGATCGGTGGTGTCCTCGCTGTCATCCGCGATCTCAAGGAGAAGGGGATGACGATGGTGATCGTGACCCACGAGATGGCCTTCGCCCGCGATGTCGCCGATCGGGTGTGCTTCCTGCACGATGGTCGCATCCTCGAGCAGAACGAGCCAGCCCAACTGTTCAGCGACCCCGCAAACCCCCGCACCAGGCAGTTCCTACAGCGGATCATCGAGGCTGGTCGTCTATGACGTTCGAACGGTCGAGGATTGCCGATCCTTCCCTGGCACCCGAAGGTCAGCAGGCTATCGAGTGGGCGCGACAGAGATCACCCGTCCTGGACGGGTTCGTCCGTCGAAGACTCACCGAGGACGGGTCTCTCCGGGGACGTCGCGTCGCGGTCGTGGTGCATCTCGAGGCGAAGACGGCTTTTCTGGCGACCGTGCTGGCCGACGCCGGAGCCGAGGTGATCGTGGCCGGATCCAACCCGTGGACCACCCGTGACGAGGTCGCCGCCGCACTCGTGGAGCGGGGCATCGAGGTGCATTCCACCAGGGGCGCCACCCAGGAGATGTGGGAGGTCGACCTGGTAGCAGTCGCCGAGAGTGGACCGGAGTACATCATCGACGACGGGGCGGAGCTCACCGTTCGCATAGCCCGCGACCGGCCAAATCTGTATGCCGAGCTGCAGGGGGTGTCGGAGGAGACCACCACCGGTGTCGCCCGTCTTCGTGCCCTGGAGAGTCGCGACGAACTACCGATGCCGGCCATCGCTGCCAACGACGCCGCCTGCAAGCACATGTTCGACAATCGCTATGGCACGGGGCAATCCACCCTTCAGGCCATCCTCTCGTTGACCAACCTCCGACTGCCCGGCAAGCGGGTCGCTGTCATCGGGTACGGCTGGGTGGGACGGGGCATTGCCAACTACACCCACGCCCTGGGAGGCCGGGTGGTCGTGGTGGAGACCGACCCCGTTCGGGCACTCGAGGCGCTGAGCGATGGCCACGACGTCGCCGACATGATGACGGCAATTGATGGCGCCGAGATCGTGATCACCGCCACCGGAGGTTTGCGAGCCGTGAGCGATGACCACATAGACGTCCTCGGTGATTCGGTCGTGCTCGCCAATGCCGGTCATCATGATCTGGAGATCGACACCCCCGCACTGGCGACGCGGTCCAGCGATGTCACCGAGGTGAGACCGGGGGTTTCCCGATATCTAATCGATGGCGCGAGACCGGTCTACGTCCTCTCCGAGGGAGCCTTGGTCAACATCGCCGGTGGTATGGGGCACCCGGTTGAGATCATGGACCTTTCCTTTTCCGTACAGGCGTTGGGCTGTCACCTCCTTGTCACCGGCGACCTCGATCCCGGCGTCCACGAGTTCCCCTCCCACCTGGATCGCGAGATTGCCACCGCCAAGCTGGCAAGCCGCGGCATCAGGCTCGACCTGCCCCGGGAGGATCAGAGTGACACCCTCACCTCCATCCTCGAAGCCGAGTCGACTGGAAGAAGACGGAACGATGACTGAGAAGGGTCGTGGGATGATCGACTTCGCCCGCGGGTTCATGCCGGCCTTGGATGCCGCCACCGCCACCGTCAGGCAGACAGGGAACCTCGATGGGGCGAAGGTGGGAATAGCCCTGACCTTGGAACCGAAGACAGCATGTCTAGCCGAGGCCGTGGCATCTTTGGGAGCGGAGGTGTCGGTTTTCGGCTCCGGTCATTCCACCAAGACGGAGGTAGTGGACGCCTTGACCGAGGAAGGCATCGCGGTATTTGCCGAGACGGGCGCAGACAGGGTGCGGGTCGATCTTCTTCGCGACCGGTTCATCGATGTTGGGAATCAATACCTCTGCGACGACGGCGCCTCCATCACGCGACGGCTCCACCGCGACCGCCGCGACGCCCTGAAGCATCTCAAAGGTGTCGCCGAGGAGACCACCAGCGGAGTCCGGCCCCTTCGGGTGATGGAACAGAATGGCGTGCTGGAGGTGCCGTGCATCGCCGTCAACGACGCCCGCAGCAAGGTGCTCTTCGACAACGTCTACGGCACCGGGCAGTCAGTGGTTATGGCTGTTCTCGACGCCACCAACATGCAGATGTCGGGAGCGTCGGTGGTTGTGGTTGGTTACGGAAAGGTTGGCCGTGGAATCGCCGCAGCGGCCCGTGGTCTCGGGGGCCGGGTCACGGTGACCGAGATAGATCCCGTTGCCGCCCTGCGCGCCCACCACGACGGGTTCGAAGTGGCCCCCGTGGCCGACGCGATTGGTCAGGCCGACTTCGTCATCACGGCCACCGGTATCGCCCACACCCTCACCGCTGAGCACGTCGCCAAGATGCGTGAGGGAACCGTCATTGCGGTGGGTGGTGCCGGCCCACCCGAGTTCGATCCCTCCATCGGTCCGCCCCTCTCCGGTGGAGACACGGTCCGGCCGAATGTCCGGGCTTGGCGGACTCCCGGGGGCACAACGGTCTTCGTGGTCGCCGATGGCTACTGTGCCAACACCACGGCGGGCGAGGGCAACCCCATCGAGATCATGGACCTGTCGCTTGCCCTGCAATTGCGTGCCCTCGATCACCTCGCAGGAAACGACCTCCCCGTCGGGGTCCACCTCCTACCCGATGAGATCGACGACGAGGTGGCGGCATCGCAACTCGCCGCATCAGGGCTCGTTATCGACATTCCCAGCCAGGAGCAGGCGGAGGCGACCCGAAGTTGGTGACCACCACCATCCACCTCGCCCCCACCGTGGTCCCGGTGTCGGCGCCACCAATCCGGGATGGGGGTGTTGTGAGCCGTCAGGGGCGGATCATCGACGTGGGTGAGAGAGACAGGCTCACTGCTTCCTACCCGGATGCGGAAAAGTGCGAGTGGCAGGGGGTGATGGTGCCGGGGTTAGTGAACGCCCACACTCATCTCCAGTACACCAGCTTCTCATCGGTCGGGTCGGTCAGACATCCCGACTATGTCACCTGGTCGGCCCGGTTCGTCGAGGAGTATGAAGAGCGTCGGAATGACGACTGGGCTCAATCGGCCCGAGATGGGGTTCATGCATCTCTTCGAAATGGCACCACCTGCTTCGCCGACATCGTTACGGACGTCGCCGCCCTCGGCATTCTCGACGAGATGGGGGTAGCGGGGGTCGCCTATCTGGAGGTGATCGGCGTCGACGAGGAAGCCTGGAAGAGCCATGTCGAGGAGACACTCGCAAGCACCGTGGCCGAGGCCCCGATCTCCGGTGATTCCACGGTCGGTATCTCACCCCACGCCCCATACAGTCTCGACGAGCCGGTACTGAAACATCTGGCACGACTGGCTAATGACATGGGTCGGAGGCTTCACATCCATCTCGCCGAGTCGGACACCGAGGACGACTACTACAGGAATGGCCGTGGTGCCCTCGCCGAGAGGGTCGCCATGCGTGTCGGTCGTCCCTGGGGTGTCCTCGGCCGTGGTGGAACCGGGATGGGGGCCGCCGAGTTCGCCGAGTCGTGTGGGCTTCTCGGACCTACCACCCATGTTGCGCATGGCGTCTACCTGGGCAAGGACGGGAGGCGTATCCTTCGGGAACGAAACACGACGACGGCGCTCTGTCCCCGCTCCAACCTCGGTGTTGGAATCGACCCACCACCCATCCGGGCGTTCCTTGAGGAGGGCAACCCCATTGCCGTGGGGACGGACTCTTTAGGCTCGAGCCCCTCCCTCGATCTCATGGCCGACGTGGCACTGCTCTACGACCTGGCACGGGATCAGGGCTACCAAGGAGAGGACCTGGCACCCCGTCTCCTTCGGGCCGCCACCATCGGAGGAGCAGAGGCAATGGGGACGCGCGGTGCGGTCGGTGAGCTGGTTGCTGGAGCACGGGCAGACCTGGCCGTCTTCGACGTAGACCCTGTCCCCGACCAGGTTCTTGAGTCATTGGTCACCCAGGGCGCATCGAGATGCTCCGCCACCGTGGTGGCGGGCGAGACAAGATACCGCCGAACTTAGGGCCGGGAACGTCGCTGAGCGGACGTGGGAACCCTGGGTTCGCACCGACGCACGGCCGGTTGCGAACTTAGGGCCGGGGACGTCGCTGAGCGACCGTGGGAACCCTGGGTTGCTGTTATTTCTGGGGGACTCCCCCAGACCCCCAACGGCTGCCTCTACCCCACTCCCCGCGTGGCCGGGCCGTCCGACCTCACCTCCGCGACGCGGTGCCTGTCTGTCGCATAAGGGCGAGGTTGTCGGGTTCGGTGTGACTTCGGCTTGTTGTTTTATCTGGTCGCGGGTTTCGCCGGTGAACCGCTCATCTCGGCTGAGGCTTCCCACCCGCCACCACAGCATCTGCACGACCACCCGTATCTGGGAGCCCGCAGTCATCGCCTCTTTCGGCACACCCGGTCCGTGGCATCGGCGACCGCGACGTCCCCCAGACCCCCAACGGCTGCCTCCACCTCACTTCTCGCGTGGCTGCGGTCGTCCGACCTCAACATCCGCGTACCTGTGCCTGTCTGTCGTGTCGGGGTGATTGCCGGGTCTTAGGTGAGCGCAGTCTGAGGTCTTACGTCGCCGCGGGTCTTGCTGGTGGAACACTCGCCGCGGCATACGTTTCCCACCCACCACCACGGCATCTGCACGACTGCCCACGTCCGTTGCCTATGATCGTCGCTCGTTGCGGCACACCCGGTCCGTACTCTCGCTGACCCAGGAGTCCGCCACATCTACCGCATTACACCTACGGCGCGAAGATCTGGATGGGGCGGCGGTTGAGGGGGTCGTGATCGGTGGGAAGTGGGGGGGCCAGGCCGCGGTGGCCGGGGCACCGGCCTTCGAAGCAGGCGCGGACATCGTTGGGGAAGGTGTTGAAGATGCCGGCTGCCAGGTTCTGCTGTCCCGCTCCGAGACCACACCGGTTGGAATCGGTGACACGGGGAACCCAGCCCAACATGTCGTCGAGGTCATCCTCGGTGGCTGTTCCAGCCATCACCTTCTCGAACCCCTCGGCGAAGGCGGTGGTACCCAACTTACAGGGCGGACACTGCCCGCAAGACCCCACTTGGAGGAACCACGAGAGGACGGTCGCCACCTCAACGACACATGTGGTGTCGTCGTACACGATGAAGCCACCGGAGCCGAGGCCGCTCCCGATCTCGGACATCGCCTCGAAGGAAAGCGGGGTGTCCAGCTCACTCGCCGTCAATGGTCGATTGGATACCCCGGAGACGACCAGCTTGGGGCGTCGACCAGCCTCCAGGCCTCCGACCACCCCGTAGAGCAGAAACGAGAGCGGTGTGCCAAGGGGAAGCTCGGCGACCGATGGATTTCTAACATCGCCCGAGACAGTGAACAACATCGGTCCCGGTGAGTCCTCCGTGCCGACCTCTCGGAACCAGTCGGCACCGTGAGTCAGGATTCCCGGGACATTGGCAAGGGTTTCCACATTGTTGACGACGGTGGCAGTCGC
>WHTL01000059.1 GCA_009377735.1 Acidimicrobiia bacterium | reverse complement strand
GCCCACTCCATTTTTCACGACACCATCGCGGTGGACCTCGATCCTGATGAGCAACGTCTCGGTGAGGTCATCTCCCAACAGACAGGATTGGAAATTCCGGCAATGCTTGCGGATGCCGAGGAGCGGAGAGGCACGGGAGAGTCCACCATCGTTGACCTGGGCACGGTGCCCGGATCCAGCCCTCTGCTCCGTCACATAGGCCCACTTGTGGCCGTGATCGAGGGGACCGACAACGGTCTGACCCGCGCACTCCACTGGTTCAACGAATGGGCGGGCGCAGTACCGCTACTCCTCGTGAACCGAACTGCGGAGCCAAATGGAATCCGCTCGAAGATTCAGGGTCAGATCGGTCTCGATCCGATGTTGGTCATCCCCGAGTTCGACGAGCCGGTACCTCAGATGGCACGGCTCCTCGCTCATCTCGACCTAAATGCGATTCCCTTCAGGAGCTTTCGGTACCCCTAGCGTCTTTCTCGGCATCGCTGGGCCGGTAGGTCCCGAGGATGGTTATGTCTCGCATGGTGGAAGGCGGTGGATCGAAAACAAGATCGCGGCCCTTCGCACCAGGTTGGTGGAACATGTCGGCGAAGAAGCGGTAGCGCCACGCCCGCGCCGCAGGCCTGCTCTCGATACGAGTCAGGTTGGCACCGCGCAGACCCAACTCGGTGAGCGCCAGCGCCAGAGCACCGGGGGTATGGGAGGTGGTGAAAGCCACCGTCGTCTTCGTTGCGTCGTCCGCCACCGGCTGGGCACCCTTCGCCATCACCACGAATCTCGTAGTGTTGTGATCCCTATCCACCACATTGTTGGCGAGGACCACCAGACCGTGCTCGTCAGCCGCCCAAGGCGGGGCGAGGGCGGCCTCGACAGGGTCCGCCGTCTCAGCGACTTCCCGAACGGCACCGGCGGTGTCGTGAGCCACCACCAGCTTCCATCCCTTCTCTGTCAGGTATCCCTCTGCCTGTGCCAGGGCCTCAGGGTGGGACCGAACCCTCAGCACACCCTCCAGGGTCGCTCCCGACACCGCCATGATGCTGTGCTGCACCTCGATGTGGTGCTCCCCAACGATGGAGACGCCACCGGGAACGAGCCGATCCAGAACCGGGAGAACGCTCCCCGTGGTCGAGTTCTCGATAGGCAGGACCAACCGGTCGACCGCATTGGTCTCCAGAGCCTCAA
The DNA here is from genome assembly GCA_009377735.1 of Acidimicrobiia bacterium. Classification (GTDB taxonomy): domain Bacteria; phylum Actinomycetota; class Acidimicrobiia; order Spongiisociales; family ZC4RG35; genus WHTL01. Next base: position 13,579 of record WHTL01000059.1, on the reverse strand, counting down.
AGGCGGCAACAAATGTCTCGAAACCTGTGCTGGCATGGTCGGCGAAGAGTTCGGTGGTGGCACGATGCGAGTAAGAACCAGGCTCGCCCTGGTAGCCGAGCTTCATTGACTTCCCCCATCCCGACACGTCCCCACGGCCCCCTGATAACCATCGGCATCCCGTGGAATGGAGTCGCTGGGGAACGCCGCCCCGCTTCCGTCGTAACCCTCGACCGGATTGGGAAAGTTGGCGATGCCTTGATCTCTCATACATTGGGCGAAGGCGGTCAGATCGTCTACGACGGCATCGCGGAGCGCCGGATCAGTCTGCATTTCGAGGAGACCACGCTGCGCCAGTGGCCCCACACACCCTGTCAACGCCTCACGCACCGATGGTTCGGAGGTGTCGAGAGTGGCGACCGCGTCGAAGATCGGGCGGTCATCGGGTCCGAACCTGATAGGTGGGATTCCGACCCCCGCCTCGTTTAGACATTCCCTGAAAGCGGAGGCCGTCTCTCGCGCCGTGAGTGTGGTAGGCGTCTGCTCTAACGTCGTGACCGTCGCAGAGTCGGACTCACAGGCACTCAGAGAACCAAGAGCGATGATGCACATGGCCAAGATCGGTCCAGAACCCCGCATCGTCCTCCATCCCACTGCTCACCCCTTCGAGTCTTCAAGACGGTCTGCCAGGATCATCGCCAGGTCCCTCACCCTCACGTCCTCGTCCTTGCCGAGTTCGCTGACGGCGTCGTCCAACATCACGTAACAGAAGGGACACCCAACGGCGATCTCCTCGGCACCTGTGGCAATCGCTTCTTCTGCCCGCTCCGTTTGCACCTTCTTGCCGGTTTGTTCCTCCATCCAAAACCGCGCCCCACCAGCACCGCAACAGAGACCCTTTGTCCCATGTCGCTCCATCTCGGTGACAGGACCGGCTGCAGCACTCACCACCTCGCGGGGTGCCATATATACGTCGTTGTGTCTGCCCAGATAGCAGGGGTCGTGAAAGGTGATGGGCCGTTCCTCGAGGTTCTCGGTGAGTGGGATCCGATCCGCTTCCAGGAGCTGGGCGAGGAGCTGAGAGTGGTGGATCACCTCGTAGTCGCCGCCGAACTGCGGATACTCGTTGGCCAGGGTGTTGAAGCAGTGGGCGCACTGGGTGATGATCTTCTTGACACCCAGATCCGCAAAGGTCTCGATGTTCTGCAGTGCGAGCTGCTGAAATACGAACTCGTTGCCTGACCGCCGGGCAGGATCGCCGTTGCACAGCTCATTCTGGCCGAGGATGGCGAAACTGATCCCCGCCTTGTTGAGGAGACGCGCCAGTGCAACCGAGACGGCGGTGTTGCGATCATCGAAGGACCCGGCGCAGCCGACGAACCAGAGGAACTCGATCTCGTCGGTGGCCTCCGTGAGACGAGGGATCTCGAAGTCGAGCTCGTCGGTCCACGAGTCCCTCTGCTGTTGGGAAAGACCCCAGGGGTTCGACTGGTTCTCCATGGCGACAAAGGCCTTCCCCAACTCTGATGGGAAGTCGGACTCCATCAGGACGAGGTTGCGTCGCACATCGAGGATGCGGTCCATGATGTCGATCCCAACCGGACAGATCTCGTCACACGCCCGGCAGGTGGTGCAGGCAAAGGCTTCCTCCGGTGTTATTCGGGAGGTGAGCTCCTCGCTCTCGATGACAATGCCTTCGTCGAAGGAGACCGGCGGAGATACACCGGCAGCGACGGACGCCACCTCGCCCATCTTTAGGACCATCTCCCGTGGATCGAGGGGCTTGCCGGTGATGTTGGCGGGGCAGACCGAGGTGCAACGCCCGCAGACGGTACAGGCGTCGGTGTCGAAGAGTTGCTTCCAGGTGAGGTCCGTAACGACAGCGGCACCGATGGTGTCAATGTCCTCCACCTCCATGAGGTTGGGCATCTCCCGCATGGCGCCCTTGTGCCGCTCCCGCGGCTCCATTGCCAAGTTTGCTGGCGAGGTGAACATATGACGGAGCTTGGTGGTGGGGAGTACCACGAGGAAGGCGAAAAAAGCGATCACATGGGTGACCCACGCCGCCTGATGGGCTCCCGAGGCCACGTCGGCCGGAACCATCGCGGACAGGGGATGACCAATGAACGACCAGTACTCGAAGGTGGGGCGGCCGACGAGCGAGATGCGGGCAGCTTCGGTGAGGAGACCGGTGATGCCGATCAGAGCGAGGGTGAGGAGGATCCAGCCGTCCTCGGGCTTTGTCTTGGACCGAAGCCGCCACACCCCGCCCGCATAGCGCCTCACTACCGCCCAGAGAAGACCGCCGAGGTACACAACGGAGGCCAAGTCGAGCACGAACGAGTAGCCCTGATAAACGGGACCATGCAGAAACTTGAGTCCCGCCGGCATTAGATGGTCGATCTCGAGTGTCACCGTTCCCAGGAAGAGAACGACGAACCCGAAGTAGACCATGGAGTGCATCAAGCCTGCAGTGCGATCCCGGAGCAGGGTCTTCATGCTCAACCCGTCCCAAAGCCGGGACAGGCGACGACCTAACTGACCGGTCCGGTCCTCGCTCTTACCTCGCTGCCAACTCTCTGCCCGCTTGGCGAAGAGAGCGAAGGTGAGCCAGAGGAAAACCGAGACCGTGACGTAGAAGGTCCCCTCGATTACCGGAGGGATGTTCCCGAAGATCTCACGACCGACGTCGAAGTGGGGATGACCTGGAAACTGGGCAAGCCACCAAAGTCCCATCGTCCCTGCCGCCGAAAGGATCCCCAGGACTTGGAGAACGGTCGATGCCTTGGGTAGTGGGGTCGTCGGGGCGACATCGTCATCCACGGTGGCACCGTCGGCCGGGCTGACCTCGGTCGTCGTCATGGGAGTGGAGCGTAGTCAGGAATGCCGACCTGCAACCTCACCCTTCAACCCACTTTGTGGCGGAACCGTAGGTTGTCCTACTCGTTGAGACCCAACTCCGCCTTCAACTCCTCGAGGCGGGCATCCGCCTGCGCCAACGAAACCGCCTCTTTGAGCTCGGCCTCTGCACCCTCGGGTGTGGCCTCACGCAGCTCCGAGGTGGCCTTCGCCTCCGAGACCCGCTGTTGGATCTTGTCTTCGACCTTGTTGAGACTCGGTGCCTCGTGCTCGAGGGAGGCACCCATGGATTCGACGGCGCTGTTGACGGCCTCCTGCATCTTCGCCTGCTCCAACTTCCCGAGGAGCTCCATCCGCTTGGCGGCTAGCTCTTGGAGTCTCATGGCGTTCTGCTGGACGGATCGCTTTGCGGACTCCGCCTGGGTCAGCGCAATCTCGTATTGTTCCTTGAGACTGCCAAGATTCGATTCCGATGCCTGGAGTCGGAGTGCGACCGACTGGGCGGCGTTGGTCCACTTCTCCTGATCGGCGGCGTTGCCCTCATCCTTGGCCTTCTCGGCCCGCTGCAGCGCCTGCTTCGCCGTTTCACGGGCCTCGCCAACATCGGAGGCGGCCTTCTCGATCTTGGCCTCAATCTGAGTGCGGTGGGCAATGACCTTGGCAGCCTGGTTCCGCAGATCCTGATCGCGACGTCTGGCGTCGGTGATGGCCTGTTCCAGCTCGATCTCGGGATCCATGGCGCGTTCCGCGGTAGTCCGGAAAAGCTGACGGAGATAGTTGATGATGCGTCTGAACATGTCCTTATCCTACGTTGTTGGCGAGCGGACCGTTCCCCGAAACCCTAGCGGTTGTCCTGAATGTCTAGCCCACGCCTACGACCGGGACGTCCCGTTGGACCGCATACGTCGTCCCCTGCCGGGGGCGAACCGGTAACGGGCCGGGGCGGCCATCCCTTCGATGGCGATGGTGAAGGTGTCCAACCCGGAGAGGCCCCCGCCACCATGAGTCCGGGGGGCGATCGGTGCGGGGAGCAGCTTTCCCCCAACAGTCATCATCCTCGGGGCGGGACGCTCCCCAACAAGAAGGCTTTCGGCGTCGCGGGAGCAGATCCAAACGCTGATGACCGCCTCGTCGGTGCCCACCAGCGTGGCGGGCACGGTACCTGCGCCATGGGTGGGATCGAAGAAACAGGCCGAACCCGCCGGGGCCGATGTGGAGCCGTCGCTCAGCAACGCAACCGCGGAGTCCAGTTCGCGTCTGATGACATCGAGTTGGTCCTTCAGGTCGTCACAATCCGCCTTGGACGCAGCACCGGCCAGGTCGGCCTCGGCTCCCACTAGAAGTTCGTTGGCCCTCTTGTAGTGCTCCCCGGCGATTTCGTTCTCTCCGATCTCCCCGGACACCGACGACATATCGTCGGCCAGGTAGGTGAGACGTTGCCGTAGTTCGGCGCGACGCTCCTCCAAACGGCGGGCGACACCGCTCTCCGGTCGACGACTGAGGAGGGTGCGACCCACCAGGCCCAGCAGGAGAAATCCGACCACAGCCACGGCCACGACACTCCAAGTCGATGCCGGCCCCACCCCAACACCCAGATGTTCGGAGAAGGCGGTGAAGTCCCCTAGCTCGCTTTCCGTCGAGTCTCCAAGGGCAGTCACCAGAGCCTCACGGACCTCTTCGGGGTCGTGATCCCGGCTGGCAGCACCCATTTCGGTCGGGGTGATGATGACCACCGTTCCCGCCGATGACCCCTCGATGAGCGATGCCGCCAAATCGGACGCACCTTGGGGTGGTGCCTCCCCCAGGGCCACATACCAGGTACGCGGGTGGGTCCCGGTCAACTCCTCCAGTTGCTCCTCAGGCACACCGATGCCGTCATCGACATGAAATCGCTCCGTGGAGAGCGACGCGATCAGTTCGTCAACGAGAGCGGATCCCGAGCCCTGGGCGGAGACAACACCCGGGAGGATCAAAAGGAACGCCACTGCCAGCAGTTGGCGCCCCTTGCAGGTCATGTGTCCTCGAATTGGCCCAATTCGCGGGAACGGGCCGCGGCGGCGCGGACAGCGTCCTCCACCAGGGCACGAAACCCTTTTTCTTCAAGTACATGTACCGCCGCGGCCGTCGTACCTCCTGGGGAGGTCACCTGACCTCTGAGACGGGTCGAGCTGGCGTCGGTGTCGGTGAGCAGATGGCCGGCGCCACGGATGGTCTGGTTGACCAGGGCTTCGGCCTCGGACCGCGGAATCCCCTCACGCAAGGCTGCTGCGGTGAGAGCCTCGGCCAGGAGGAACACATAGGCCGGTCCGGTTCCCGATATGGCCGTCACCGCATCGAGGGTTGCCTCATCGGTCGTGCGGGACGAGCCCACGGAATCCAAGATGGCCATTGCGAGAGCGAGGTGCTCCTCTGTGGCATAGGCCCCGCGACACGCGGCGGCGATCCCCTCACCGACGATTGCGGGGGTGTTGGGCATGGCCCTGATCACCGGAACTTCACCGAGAGCCGCCTCGTATGCAGAGGTGGGAACGCCTGCCACCACGGACAGGACCACTTGATCTTCGGTGACATGACCCGGGAGAATCTCGAGGAGAGCGGCGACGTCCCGAGGCTTGACGGCAATGACGATGACGTCGGCACCGGTCACGACCGATATCGGATCATCCGACACCCTGTGGCCAAGATCGGCGAACTCCTTCGCTTTCTCCTCACGTCTGATGCAGAGGTCGATCATCCCCGCCGGGGTCCCTGCCTTGGCAAGACCGTGCACCAACGCACCACCCATGGCACCGACACCGATGAATCCGAGTCTCTCGTTCATCGCTGGAATGGTACCGCCATCTTTTGGGGGAACCCCCAGACCCCCTATCGGCCGCCTCTTCCTCCGCACTCGCGTGGCTGCGGCCGTCCGACCTCACCCTTCCGCGGCCCGGTGCCTGTCTGTCCTCGCGGTGTGATCGGTCGGGTTCAGCGGAATCGTATCCCGAGGTTTTCCCTGGTCGCGCGGTGGGGGTTGGATCGGCTCTCGGAGACATAGCTTGGGCGAGCGCCACCGGCCCTGATACTGGTCGCTGCGAGCTCTGGGACGAGCTCCAATCTTCTCCGCGAGACTGTCTCACCCGGACCCAAAGAAGACCACTCATTGCAGCTCGCCCCCCAGGCAGGTGGGGGAGTGGCAGTGCCGGCACGGGCTGACGAGTGGGACACCACGAACAGCTCGGACGCAACTGCAGAGCCTGGAAGGTCTTCGCGCTTTCAGCTTATTGGATCTGGCTTTGTTGGGATGGTTGAGGAGAGGGCGTTCCGAGACGTGATCTGATCAGCTCGATCACCATTGCGACCGCTCCCGGGTTGTAACCCCCCTGGATGACCACGTCGGCATGGCGCTTCGAGGGCTCGACATACTCCAAGAACATCGGTCTCACCGTCTCGAAGTACTGACGAAGCACCGCGTCGATGGTGCGGCCCCTCTCGTCGATGTCGCGTTGCAGACGTCTCGCCAACCGCAGGTCGGAGTCGGTGTCGATGAAGATCTTAAGGTCCAACAAGTCACGGATCTCCGGTTCGTAGAGGACCAAGATCCCCTCAACGATCACCGCCGGGCACGGCTCGATCCTCTCGGTATCAGGAGAGCGGAGATGCGTCGTGAAATCATAATTTGGGCGATCGAATCCGATCCCCGCCCGGAGACCTCTGAGATGTTCGACCAGGAGTTCTGTTTCAAGTGACTCGGGGTGGTCGTAGTTCACCCGGGACCGCTCCTCGTAGGTCAGTTCGGGTTGGTGCCGGTAGTAGGCGTCATGTTGGACCACCCCAATCCCATCCAGGTCCGCCACCACGCTCGCAGAAATGGTCGTCTTACCGGAGCCGGTGCCCCCGGCAATCCCAATCATCAAGGGCGTCCGCTCACTCCACAGGGGAAGATCGATCGTCACGATGAGCAAGGATACTGTTGTTTCTGGGGGAACCCCCCAGACCCCCTATCGGCCACCTGTGCCTCACTTCTCGCGTGGTCGGGGCCGACCGACCTCACCTCCGCGATCCGGTCGCTGTCTGTCGTATCGAGGTGAGTGTCGGGTTCGATGTGGCTTCGACCCAATGTCCCCCTAGCCGCGGGTTCCGCCGGTTGACCACTCATCGCGGCACAACCTTCCCACCCACCACCACAGCATCTGCACGACATCCCATATCTGGGAGTTTGCAGTGGTCGCCCATTGCGGCATACCCGGTTCGCAAGATCGCCGACCTCGAACACGCCTGGTACTTCTCAGGGACCCCCCAGACCCCCTATCGGCTGCCTCCGCCTCATTCGCAACTCTTCCCTCACGCATTTGTAGGGGAAGTGGGCCGACGGCGTAGGCGTCGGGTCGAAGGGGGTACCGCCGCGACCACATCTCCACGCGACTACCGAGGCTGTTGTGCCCCTACCTGCTTCGCAGGAACCTTCAATTACATCAGGCGGGCAAGGACGTAGAGGACCAGGAGGACGGCTGGGGCTATGCCCAGGAGGTCGTTTCGTCGCTTGATTCCAAACATTCTCTAACCCCTTTCGTTGTCCCGCCGACTTGCGGGTTCCTAATAGAGGAACGCATGGGCTCGCTGATACGTTCCCGAATCGACCAATTAGCCTCAGACGGATGCACAAGCCGCTACATGGGATCAGAGTGTTGGAGTTCGGGAACCTGATCGCGGCTCCTTATGCGGGAATGTTGCTCGCCGACCTGGGGGCTGATGTTGTCAAGATCGAACCAACGTCAGGTGATCTCGGGCGCGGCTTCGGCCCGTTCGTTGGTGGGGAATCGGCATTCTTCATGGCCGCAAATCGGGGAAAGAGGAGTCTCGCATGCAGCCCTAAGGACCCACGCGTTCAACAGTGGCTGCAGCGGCTCGTGGTGGGTGCCGATGCTCTGATCCACAACCTCAGGCTCGGCTCGATGGAGAGAATGGGACTCGGGGAGGACGATGTGAGGGCGATGAAGCCCGAGATCGTCTACGCCACCGTATCGGCCTTCGGATCGACCGGTCCCGATGCCGGGCGTCCCGGGATAGACGTTGTCTTTCAGGGTGAGTCGGGGATGATCTCTCTGACCGGGCATGACGGCGATCCCCCGCAGAAGACCGCCACCACCATCGGCGACTACGTCGCCGCCACCAACACCGCCCTCGCAGTGTGTGCGGCGCTGGTGGGTCCGGACCGCGGCCGCCGGGTGGATGTTGCCCTCCGTGATGGTTTGTTGGCCGTTCAGTCGGGATGGAGTGCCCTCTTCTTCGCAAACGGGCAACAACCGGTACGAACAGGTACCGCCTCGCCCTTCCTAGCGCCCAACCAGGTATTCGTCACCGCCGACGGTCATCTGACACTCGCCATTGTCTCCGACTCACACTTTCGCATTCTCTGTGAATCCATCGACCGATCCGATCTGGCGGAGTCCTACCCCACCAACTCGGAGCGCATGGCCTCGAGGGACGACCTGGTCGCCGAGCTGACTCGGATCTTTGTAACGCAACCTACCGATCACTGGGTCGAACTATTCCGGGATGTCGGACTCCCTTCGGGTAGGGTCCTTGACCTCGACGACGTGTTCTCCAATCCCCAGGTGGCCCACAACGAGATGGTTTACGAGTACGAACACCCTGCTGCCGGACGAACAAGGGCGGTGGGCTCCCCACTGCAGATCGATGGTGAATCATCCCGCAGCGGCCTGCCCCCTCCTCTTCTTGGTCAGCACGGGAGGGAGATCCTCGATGAGCTGGGCGCCAGCCAGGATGAGATTGAAGATCTCATCCGGGACAAGATCATCGCCGAACCGCAGGCTGGATCCTCATGACCGAGACGATCCGCACCGATGACGATCTCCGAGAGCTGCTAGGCGAGGTCAATGGCACCGTGTTCCAGGCCGCACCTGAGGGCTCTTCCTGGGATGCCTGTGCCCGTGAGCTAACCACCGCCTACCAGCTCAGCAAACAGGCAGTCGAGCGCGGCGATCCCGTCGTCTATGTGGTGCACAACGACGACCTACTAGGACGCCGCGGCGCCGTCGGTGCCATGGTCGCCACGGGTCTCCTCTCCGCCGCACGCACCCTCGCCCTGGAGACGGCCAAGGCAGGCGTTTCGATCAATGTGCTCGCCGTCGATGACACCAGCAGCAACGACCAAATAGCCGTTTGGGTGCAGAGACTCCTTGAGAGCCATTGCCCCACGGGCGAAGTTGTCCATCTCGGGGCAACCCATCTCGGCAAGGCGCTGCCATGAGTGACCGGATCGCCGTGGTTACAGGTGCGGCTCGTGGCATCGGACGAAGCATTGGGGATCGTCTTCTCGCCGAGGGTTACAACGTTGTCGGTGTCGATATCTCCGACCAACTTGCCGAAACCGACTTCGACCCGGTCCAGGCGGACCTCACCACCACCGCCGGTATCGAGTCGGTAGCCGGACGTCTCGAAGCCCTCGGCGGAGAGCTCCATCTACTGGTCAATAACGCCGGAATCACCAGGGACGCCCGTTTGATCAATATGGGCCTCGACGACTTTGGGGCGGTTATCGAGGTCAATCTAGGTTCCGTATTCAAACTCACGACCCGTCTCGCCGATGTCATAGTCGATGGTGGGTCGATCGTGAACATGGCCTCGAGGGCGTATCTGGGGAACTTCGGCCAGTTCAACTACTCCATGTCGAAGGGTGGCGTGGTGGGATTGACCAGGGCCCTCTCCTTGGAGCTGGCACCGCGGGTTCGGGTGAACGCCATCGCCCCCGGGCTCATCGCCACCGAGATGTCAATGGGAATCCCAGAGGACATCCGCAAGAAGATGGTCGGGTCCATACCAATGGGACGGATGGGGGATCCAAACGAGATAGCCGACACCGTCATATTTTTGGCCGGTGCCGGCTACATCACAGGACATGTGATCGTCGTTGGGGGTGGGCGAAGCCTCTCTCAGTGAGAGCCTCATCCAGGTCGCAGAGACCCGTTGGTCTTAGGTTCGGGCTTTTACCTGGCGGTAGATCAGTACCAGGACGACCGCACCCACGATGGAAAGGATCCAACCCCACAAACCGGAGTTGACGACGTCGATGGAGACGCCCTCTTCTCCATCGAAGAGACTTCCCACAAAGCTACCGACGATGGCACCACCGATGCCGAGGATGATGGTGGCGATCCAGCCCATAGGGTCATCCCCTGGAACCAGGAAGCGAGCGATGATGCCCACGATCAGTCCAACGATAATGGTCCATAGGATTCCCATATTGTCCTCTCTCCTTACCCCACCGTTGTGGTGGATGCATTGGCGAACGTTTCCATCGTACCCATTTCTCAGTCCGTCAAGTGGTCAATTCGGCAGGATCAGTACATCCGGGTGAGTACCTCGGCCACCATCGCTGGCTTCTCCGAGCCCTCGATCTCCATGGTCACGGTCTGGAGAAGATGGAGCACACCGTCATCGAGTTCGTCCAGTTTGGTGAGTTCGACCCGTCCCCTGACACGGGAACCGACCGGGACCGGTGAGATGAACCTGATACGATCCGCTCCGTAGTTCACGGTCATATCTGCGTCATCCGACCGTCTCACCTGTGCCAACACCGCCGACACGAGACTGAGGGTGAGGTAGCCGTGGGCAATCGTGGCCCCGAATGGGCCATCGGCGGCACGCTCAGGGTCGACATGGATCCACTGCCGGTCCTCGGTGCACTCGGCGAAGGCGTCGATTCGGTCCTGGGTGATCTCGAACCAGTCCGACACTCCGAGTTCCTGACCGACGAGGTCTGAGAGGTTGCTTCGTTCCATGGGTTGAATCTACCGGGATGGCACCGCCCGACGGAACCAGGGCCGATCCGATCCCCGATTACCCTCTTCGCCATGCCAGTCTTGGATACCCGGATCGATCGTGACTCTCCGCAGTTCAAGTCGAACCGTGCTGCGATGCTCCGAGCATTGGAGGAGTTCGAGGGTCTCATGGAACAGGCTCGCGAGGGTGGCGGTGACAAGTACATCGAACGCCATCGGAAGCGGGGGAAGCTGCTGGCCCGGGAACGGATCGAGCTACTGGTCGACCGCGATTCGGCGTTCCTCGAGTTCTCGACCCTGGCCGGGTGGGACTCCGACAAGAACCTGGGAGGCAACGTCATCACCGGCATCGGGGTGATAAACGGAGTGGAGTGCGTACTCCAGGCCAACGATCCCACCAGCCAGGCCGGTGTTCTCAACCGATTCTCGCTCTACAAGACACTACGAGCACAGGACATTGCACTGCAGAACCGGATGCCGATGGTCAACCTGGTGGAATCGGGTGGTGCCGACCTTCCCGACCAAGCCGAGGTGTTCCTCACCGGGGGTAAGTGGTTTCGCAATCTGACTCGCATGTCCAAACAGGGCATCCCCACCATTGCTCTCGTCTTTGGGAGCTCCACCGCCGGCGGCGCCTACTTCCCGGGCATGTGCGACTACTCGGTGATGGTAGAAGGCAAGGCGAAGGTGTTCCTCGGTGGACCTCCGCTCGTGAAGATGGCCACCGGGGAGGAGTCCACCGACGAGGAGTTGGGTGGGGCGGAGATGCACTCCAAGATTTCGGGACTCTCCGATTACTTCGCCCGTGACGAGCACGAGGCCATAGCGATGGGTCGCGATATCGTCGCCCATCTCAACTGGACCAAGCTGGGACCGGGCCCCAGCAAGCCATCCGACGGGCCGATCCACGACCCAGAGGACATTCTGGGGATCATCTCCGAGGACCCCAAGGTGCCCTTCGACCAGCGGGAGATCATGGCCCGGGTTCTGGACGGCTCCCGCTTCGAGGAGTACAAGGCGACGTACGGAACGTCGATGCTCACCGGGTGGGGATCGGTACACGGATTTCCCGTGGGAGTCATTGCCAACCAGCGGGGTGTCATCTTTTCCGAGGAGGCGAAGAAGTCGACCGAGTTCATCCAACTCTGCAACCGCTACGACACGCCCATCATCTTCGTCCACAACGCCACCGGGTACATGGTGGGCAAGAAGTACGAGCAGGAGGGCATCATCAAGGACGGGGCGAAGATGGTGAATGCAGTAGCCAACTCCACCGTGCCCCACATCTCGCTGATGGCCGGTGTCTCCTACGGTGCAGGAAACTACGGGATGTCGGGACGGTCGTTCGATCCTCGTTTCGTCTTCGGGTATCCCACCCACAAGGTGGCCGTGATGGGACCGGAGCAACTCGCCGGTGTGATGTCGATAGTGGCACGTGGCGCCGCCGAGGCACGGGGCATCCCCTTCGATGAGGAATCCGATAGGGAGAGGCGCGCCGAGACCGAGAAGCAGATCGCCTACGAGGAACAGGCCTACTTCTCGACCTCTCGGGTGCGAGACGACGGACTCATCGACCCAAGGGACACCCGCACGGTCCTGGGGATCGCATTATCGGCGACCCACAACGCACCAGTCGAAGGCACCGCCGAGTTCGGTGCCTTCCGCATGTAAGGACGGTGTTGAACAATTCATGTCACACATCTCTCCGACCAGTCATCACCGCTGGCTGCGTCCTCGGCCTTGAAGCACCGCAAAGGGTGCGTCTTCATCCTGCGTCCTTGCCAGCGGCGCGCCTGGCCGGAGATCCGAACAACGGCATCATTCAACACCGTCCTACGACTCCATCGATGAAGATCGTGATCGCGGTCGACAAGTTCGCCGGCACCATGACATCCCAGGAGGCGGGGGAAGCCATCGCCGATGGCTGGCTATCGGTACGGAAGAGCGACGAAGTGGTGGTGATTCCTATGGCCGACGGCGGACCCGGGACGGTGGATGCCCTGGCAAGCGCCGGCAATGCCGTCCGGCACACCAGCACTGCCGTCAGCCAGTATGGCGAGGAGATCGAAGCCGACTGGCTCGTGGTGGATGACAGCCTCGCAGTCATCGAGGCCGCCTCCGTGTGCGGCCTGCATCTCTCGGAGCGCCGCTCCCCCCTCGATGGAGACACCTCGGGTTTGGGAATACTCCTGGCGGCCGTCGCCAACTTTGGTATCACCGACGTTCTAATCGGTTTGGGAGGTTCGGGAACGGTCGACGGCGGTGTGGGTATGGCCCGTGCCTTGGGAGCAAACTTCGGAATCAACGACGACAGTCCACAGGGCCCGGCACCACGGTGGCTTCTCGACATGACATCTACCTCACCGATTCCGTCCATTGGTTTAGAACGAGTCCGTCTGGCATCCGACGTCGACAGCCCCCTCCTCGGACCACGAGGTGCAGCCAGTCTCTTTGGTCCCCAGAAGGGCGCGACCAGCTCAGACATCGAAGTTCTCGAAGCCGGGCTCAGACAAATCGCAGATGTCGTCGAGAGGGATCTGCCGGGAGGACCTTGGCGCGACGCCCGAGGCGCCGGAGCGGCCGGAGGTCTCGGATTTGGGGCCATGGCCTGGCTTGGCGCCGAGGTGGTGGGTGGCGCCGATCTGGTGGCCGACGAGATCAAACTCGACGCCCATCTGAGTGATGCCGACATTGTGATCACCGGCGAAGGAAGTGCCGACGCCTCCACCTTGGAGGGCAAGGTACCTGTCGTGGTCCTGAGACGCGCCACCGGTCGTCCCGTCTATCTGGTCGCGGGACGGGCCACCGACGAGGTCGGACACCACTTCAACCGATATGTGGAGTTGGGTGAGCGCGGTCTCTCCGCACCCCACGAGGAGGCCCGTCGAGCCGGCTCATCCCTGGCCGACTCAACGGACTCATAGTGATCCCTAAACCACCACGCTCTCCGGGTGAAG
>WHTL01000062.1 GCA_009377735.1 Acidimicrobiia bacterium | reverse complement strand
GCGGCACCGCGGCATCAATTCAAGGACACACCCACTAGTGGTGTGTCTCACGTGACTGTCGATTGGGAGGAGAGAGCCCTTGGTGTGGATCACGAGGACTATCCGACGCTGCTCTCAGAGATCGATGACCCACCCGATCCTCTCCACTTGAAGGGAAGCCCACCGCAGGGACCGACCCTTGCCATCGTGGGATCTCGTAAGGCAACCACCTACGGACTGGGTCTTGCTCTTACCTTTGCGCGGGCGACATCCAACGCGGGCTGGAATGTCGTCAGCGGTCTTGCTCTCGGTGTCGATGGTGCTGCCCATCGGGGCTCCCTCGAGGGTGGCTCCCCGGGTATGGCGGTTCTGGGCACAGGCACCGACGTCTGGTACCCGCGTCGTCATGCAGAACTTGGTACCGACCTATTGTCGGCTGGTGGTGCGGTCTGTTCCGAGTACCCACCGGGCACCAAGCCCCGACCCTGGCATTTTCCCGCCCGGAACCGGATAATCGCCGGACTTTCCCTGGCCGTGCTCGTGATCGAAGCCGCCGAACGCAGCGGAGCACTGATCACGGCCCGACTGGCAGCAGAACAGGGACGCGAGGTATTTGTGGTGCCCGGAGACGTGGATCGCCCCAATTCGGTGGGATGCAACAAGCTCCTGCGCGACGGCGCCCATCCGGTTCTGGACACACCGGACCTGATGGAGGCGCTAGGAAGGGTGGTCGCCTTTCATCCCCGGTTGGTGATGGAGGAAAAGGCGAGTCTGGTCGATCCAACGGAGTCTGCGATCGTCGCTGAACTTACCAACGGGTCCGCCGCCATCGATGATTTGGTCGTTGCTCACGGACCAGGGGCACTCGCTCTCGTCGGACGTATGGAGCTTGAAGGTAGGTGCGTGGTCAGTGGTGGAAGGGTGCAACTGACGAAAGGTACTATCTGACGGAAGGGTCACAAGCATGGGGCCCCTTCAATCCAGCACCAGACCCCTAGGTTCTACACTCAGCACCCTTGGTAGTAGAAGACGGACAAACAGATTACGTGTTCGATTCAGAGCCTTTAGAGGAGCTCTGGGAGAAACACACCCGCCATGGCGACCTTGCTGCAAGGGAAGGTCTCGTGCTCCATTACTCGTCACTCGTAAGATTCGCCGCTAATCGCCTTGGTGCAACTTTGCCCGATTCGGTCGACCGCTCCGATCTCGTCGGTGCTGGTCTAATTGGGCTCATCGACGCAGTCGACCGTTACGAGGGGAACCGCGGTGCCCCCTTCGAGAGCTACGCCCTGGTAAGGATCAGGGGTGCGATGATCGACGATCTCCGCAAGATGGACTGGGCGCCCCGATCGGTTCGTGCCGATTCCCGCAACATTGGTGAGACCATGGCTGATCTTCAGCATGATCTGGGCCGGGCGCCCACCGACCAGGAACTGGCCGACGCTCTCGGCATGGGGGTGGCTGACCTGCAGCGACGACTGGGAGAGATCTCTGCGGCGGGCATCTACGCACTGGACGCACCACTATCGCCCGAAGGGCCAACACTTGCAGAGACAGTGGCCGCCACAGAGAACCCCGAGTCCACCGTGATCGAGGAGAACGTTCGTCAAACCGCGTTGGACCTCATTTCTGATCTTCCCGAACGCGATCGTCGTGTGATCAAGATGTACTTCGGGGAATCCATGACGCTCGCCGAGATCGGGAAGGTTCTGGGTGTCTCCGAGTCGCGGGTTTCCCAAATTCAAACCCGAGCACTTCTCACCCTCCGTAACAGAATGGTGACCCCAACCAATCTGTGAGGCTAGACTTTCCCTCATCAAGCACGTCCCTTCAGCCCCTGGTCGGGCCGGCACACGTTCCCATGACCCTGTCGTTATTGAAACGTTGTCGATCCGCGTGGCTGGCCGCGTCGTTGACGACGGTTGGGACGGACGAACCAACCAGGAGGAACAATGAAAACCGTAACCCTCAAGCAACTGCTGGAGGCTGGTGTCCACTTCGGCCACCAGACGCAACGGTGGAATCCCAAAATGCAGCCCTATCTTTATACGGAGCGAAATGGGATCCACATCATCGATCTGAGGCAGACCCTCGATCAGGTCGCCAAGGCACAGGAATTGGTCAAGGATGTCGCCATCGACGACGGCACCGTCCTTTTCGTAGGGACGAAGAAGCAGGCAAGGAGTCCGATATCCGAACAGGCGGAACGGGCCGGGATGCCCCACGTGAGCTTTCGTTGGCTCGGGGGGATGCTCACCAACTTCCAGACGATCCAGAAGAGGATCTACTACATGCAGGAGTTGGCGCAGATGAATGATACGGAGGAGATGGAATCCCTCCCCAAGAAGGAGCGTCTCAAGCTGCGGCGCGAACTGGCGAAGCTGGAACGCAACCTCGGTGGGGTGCGCAATATGCGGCGTCTACCAGAGGTGGTGTTCATTGTCGATGTGAACATCGAGGACACCGCCGTCGCCGAGGCGGGTCGCTTGGGAATCCCCGTCATTGCACTTGTGGACTCCAACTCCGATCCCGACGGTATCGAAATCGTCATTCCCGGCAATGACGATGCAATGCGGGCCGCCGATCTGGTGGCGGGTGCCATCGCTGACGCGGTGATCGAGGGACACGAGATCAAGGAACGACGTCGACCTTCAACACCGGCGCCCGAGGGCGAAGGACCCAACGTGCTAGAACCAGGGCCCGTCGGGGTGGAATCATGATGGCTGACTTCACGGCAAAAGACGTGCAAAACCTCCGGCAAAGTGCCGAAGTGGGGATGATGGATGCCAAGAATGCTCTGAAAGAGGCGGATGGTCATTACGACCGCGCCTTCGAGATCCTCCGCGAGCGGGGGCTGGCGAAGCTCGCCAAGCGGGCCGACAAGGAGGCGAGCGATGGCGCCATCGGCAGTTACATCCACTATCAGAACGAGAGGGCCGTTATGGGCGTCCTCATCGAACTCGCCTGTGAGACCGATTTCGTGGCGAAGAGCCCGGAGTTCCGGGACGCGGCCGACGATATCGCGATGCATGTCTCCTGGTCGGCACCCCGTTGGATAACACGGGAAGAAGTCGATCGGGAGTCCTTGGACGAAGAAAGGGCACTGATCACGAAGCAGGCCGAAGCCGATGGCAAGCCAGAGCACGTGATCCCCAAGATTGTCGAGGGTCGCATCGAGTCCTTCCTCAAAGAGAACGTTCTGTACGACCAGGAGTTCGTCAACCAGGACAAGTTCGAAGGGACCGTTGGAGAGATGGTTACCAAGTTGGCCTCGAAGATGGGGGAGAACATCAGTATCCGTCAGGTATCAAGGGTTGCCGTCGGCGAGGCCGGCTGAGGCTGAAGTGGCCGACTCCCGACGACGCGTTCTCCTGAAACTCTCCGGTGAAGCATTCGCCGACCCCGAGATCGGCTACGGCACCGATCCGGCGACGGTGAAACGAGTTGCCACCGAGGTGGCCGAGGCTCATGACGCCGGGGTGGAGATCGCCATCGTCGTCGGGGGAGGGAATATCTTTCGTGGTGTGTCGCAGGCATCCAAGGGTATGGACCCCGCTAGTGCGGACCACATGGGGATGTTGGCGACCGTAATCAACGCGATCGGTCTTCAGGGTGCGTTGGAGAAGGCGGGGGTGCCAACCAGGGTTCAGACCGCCATCTCCATGCAGCAGATAGCGGAACCGTATATCCGGCTCAAGGCGATCCGTCACATGGAGAAGAACCGGATCGTGATCTTCGCCGCTGGCACGGGCAATCCGTTCTTCACCACCGACACCGCAGCCGCTCTGAGAGCGGTGGAGATCGATGCAGACGTCATCCTCAAAGCATCAAAGGTCACCGGTATCTACGCTGAAGATCCCCGCGAGAATCCCGACGCGGTGCTCCTGGAAAGGCTGTCCTTTAGGGAGTTCATCGACCGGGAACTCCGGGTCATGGACACAACTGCCATTACGATGAGTCGCGAACATGACATTCCGGTTGTCGTTTTCGACATGACCAAGCCGGGCAACATCGTCAAGGCCGTCGTCGGTGAAGACATCGGCACGCTGGTACATGGAGACGGGATCAAATGATCACTGACATTCTCAATGATGCTCGTCAAAAGATGAACCAGGCGTCCGAGCATGCCCGCGGAGAATTTTCAACGGTACGAACCGGTCGCGCCAACCCACAGATCCTCAATCGTGTGACCGTTGAGTATTACGGGACTCCGACGCCACTCCAACAGCTTGCCACGATTGCGGTCCCCGAGCCACGCCTAATGGTTGTCCAACCGTACGACCAGTCATCCCTCGGTGAGATCGAGAAGGCCATAGGCAGCGCCGATCTTGGTCTCAACCCCAGCAATGACGGGAGCGTGATCCGGATCGCCTTTCCCCCTCTTAGTGAGGAGCGACGCGCCGATTTGGTCAAGGTGGTCCGCAATATGGCCGAGGACGCCAGGGTGGCTGTCCGCAATATACGTAGAACCGCCAAGCACGATATAGAGGCCATGGAGGGAGAGGTCTCGAACGACGACATTCGCAGGGGAGAGACCGACCTCCAAGAACTCACAGACTCTGCGATAGCCGAGGTCGATGAGTTGCTTGCTCAGAAGGAATCCGAGCTGAAGGAGGTGTGAACCATGAGCCATCGAAATCCCCCCGACGATCCCGCGTTCGATCCTTCTTGGGATG
Source organism: Acidimicrobiia bacterium (assembly GCA_009377735.1). GTDB lineage: Bacteria > Actinomycetota > Acidimicrobiia > Spongiisociales > ZC4RG35 > WHTL01. Next base: position 9,947 of record WHTL01000062.1, on the reverse strand, counting down.
AAATGGACTCCGAGGACGATGGGTTTGCCGATCTCCCCGTCAAGTCAATCGAATCCGACCTGAGCGGTTCAGACGACGTAGAAGGGTCGAGAGGCGATCACCTCGCCACAACCAACCCAACCACATCGGAATCCGGGCAGCATCTTGCAGCTGAGTTCCCTGACGAGGGCCCGCCGAGCGACGAGGAGGCCGACTCCGATACCCCATCCATCGCATCCGAGGACGAACCGGATCGAGAGCAGGAGCCCACAGAGGAGATGGAAGCGGAGCCGATCTCGGAGGAGGAGCCTTCGGAATCCGTCGAAGACGCGAACGGTGAGAGCGTAGATGGGGATGACGACGTCGATCTGACCGACTTCGAGAGGATGTCGATAGATCGATATACCAACGAGGAGTACGTCGCGGCCACCACCCAGGAGTATCAGGGTCTGGCCGAGGAGATGGACAAGGCGAACGAAGAAGAGTACGAAAGACAGGCTGTAGCGGCAACTATGGCGGGGCTGGAGTCGGGAATGCTCGGCTTCGACGACGTGACGGGAGAGACCTCCCGTAGTGGCGAAGAGGTGGAGCGCGAAGAACAGGAGAAGGCCTCAGACCTGACCGTTCGGGTAGCGACCGCCCTGCTCCTCGTCGGACTCTTCCTGGGAAGCCTTGCCCTCGGTGGTTGGGCGTTTGCAGCATTCATCATCCTCGTGATGGTGGTGGCATTAGGCGAGTTCTATGCGACGGTCCGCCGGGGCGGATACCGTCCCATGGCACTCTTCGGTTTGCTTGGCGTAGTGGGTGCGGGGGTGGGAGCCCAGGTTGCCGGTCCGTTCTCCGTTGCCGCCGCCGTGGTGCTCACCACCGTCGCCACCATCCTCTTCTACACGCTAACGGGCCGCCGTCATGCCACCGAAAACATGTCGGTGACTCTCGTCGGTGCCGCCTGGATCTCACTCTTCTCCTTTGGCATCTCTCTCACGGCCGCACCCAATCCCTTCGCAACGGTGTTCTTTGTGGCGGTCGTGACCGCCGCCTTCGACATCGGCGGGTACTTCGTCGGTCGGTCGGTGGGAAGTCGGCCCATGGCCCCCCGGATCTCACCGAACAAGACGATCGAGGGCTACCTCGGAAGTGTGGTTGCGGCCGTGGTCGTTGCCTCGATCCTGTCGACCCTTCCCTTCAACGAGAACATCGGATTCGTGGGTGCGCTTGGGTTCGCAGTCGTCGTGGCCGTCCTGGCACCTCTCGGTGATCTGGCAGAGTCCGTCATCAAGCGGAGTCTCGGTGTAAAGGACATGGGCTCCGTTCTTCCGGGACATGGTGGGATGCTCGACCGGATCGACTCCTTTCTCTTCGTCGTCCCCGGAGCATACGTATACCTGCGACTGCTCGACCTGGTGTGAGAGGAGTCGTCGTCCTCGGGGCGACCGGTTCCATCGGGAGAACCACTCTGGAGGTCGCCGACGAGTTGGGGGTGGCAGTCGTTGGGTTGGCGGCGGCGTCGTTCTCCGCCGATCTCTTCGATTTGTGGAAGAAGCACCCCGACAGCAGATGTGTGGTAGCCGACCCCGAACGCGGTGAAGCGGGTATTTTTGGCGACCTCCAGCCCGAGGTTGGTCGAGACGCCGTGGCTGACCTGGCGAGAATGTCCGACTGTCTGGTGATCAACGGTGTGGTCGGGTTCGCAGGGTTACGGGCCACTCTTGCGGCCCTGGAGGCGGGGAACCGCCTCGGGTTGGCGAACAAAGAAAGTTTTGTCGCAGGCGGAGAGCTGGTAAATGCCATGTCCGGCAACGCCGACGGGATGGTGATACCGGTCGATTCGGAGCACTCGGCGATCTTCCAGTGTCTACTTGGGGAGTCCCGGGCGATGGTCGAGTCCCTCGTTCTCACCGCGAGCGGCGGGCCGTTCCGGGGCATGTCCAAAGTCGATCTCGCCGGAGTGACACCGGCACAGGCTCTGCGTCATCCCAACTGGGAGATGGGCAGGCGGATCACCATCGACTCGGCGACCCTGATGAACAAGGGAATGGAGGTCATCGAAGCCCACTATCTGTTCGGTATGCCATACGACCAGATCGAAGTGGTGGTCCACCCCCAATCGGTTGTCCACAGCATGGTTCGCTTCCGTGACGGGGCCCTAAAAGCCCATCTGGGAGACACCACCATGCATCACCCCATCCGGTACGCATTCACCTATCCCGACCGCGCTCGTGGTGCGTCCCTCCGGCTTCCCGACTTGACTCTCGAGTTCGAAGAACCCGATCGTGATGCCTTCCCAGCTCTCGATCTGGCGTATCATGTGGGCAGAAGCGGTGGTACCGCCCCGGCGGTGTTCAATGCAGCCGATGAGGTGCTGGTGGCTGCCTTCCTCGAGGAACGGATCGGTTTCACCGATATCGTGTCGGGAGTGGAGGCGACACTCGAGGCATGTGAGACCACCGATGTCACCTCGATCGAGGGTGTGATCGACGCCGATCGTCAGGCCAGGGCCTTCGCCTCCGAGGTCGTGCTAGGTAGAGCCGGAAAAGTAGGTTAGGTATATGTTCGGATCCGTTTCGGGTGCCATTTCAGCGGTCCTTGCCATCATCATCTTTGTCACGATTCACGAGCTGGGTCACTTTGGTGCAGCCCGTATCGTGGGTATGAAGACCACCCAGTTCTTCTTCGGTTTCGGACCGAAGCTCTGGAGCACCACACGTGGCGAGACCGAGTACGGGGTCAAGCTCCTGCCATTGGGTGGTCACGTCACGATCGCGGGTATGAACCCCTACGAGGAGATCGAACCCGAGGACCGTGGGCGCACTTATGCCGACAAGAAGTACTGGCAGAAGTCATTCGTGGTGATAGCCGGTGTAGCCTCCAACTTTCTGCTTGCATTCCTCATGCTCGCCGGAGTGAATCTCATCGCCGGAGTACCCCAGGCGGCATCGGAGGTACCGCCAGTTGTCTCGGAGCTGGTGGGCGACCCGGCGCCGGCTGCCATAGGCGGTATGGAAACCGGTGATCTCGTCATCTCGATCGACGGCGTGCCCATCGGAAGTGTCCAGGAGCTGGGAGATGTGGTGCGAGCCCGACCAGGAGAGAATGTGGAGGTGACCTGGGAGCGAGACGGAGAACCGATGTCTGGTCAGGTGCCTCTGGAGACGATTGAGAACCCAGAGACAGGCGAGACCTTCGGCAGGATCGGAATTGCATCCGAAACCCTCCGTGATGATGTCGGGATTTTCTCTGCTCTTGGTTTGGCGGGTGGTCAGATTGTGACCCTCACTGGGGAGACATTTCAAGCCATCTGGCAGTTGGTGTCCCCGGAGTCATTGTTGGAGCTCGCAGGTGTGTTCGTCGGCGATACCGACGTTCCCATCGAGAGCAGACCCATCAGCCCCATCGGTCTGGCGAACGTTGGGTCTCAGTTGGAGGCTCTCGGGATCGCCAATTTCCTCCGGCTGCTTGCCATGGTGAACGTGTTCCTCGGTAGCTTCAACATCGTGCCCCTCTATCCACTCGACGGTGGCCATTTCGCTGTCGCCACCTATGAGAAGATCACGGGTCGCCAGGCAGATCTCAACAAGATGGTCCCCATCGCCGTGGCCGTGGTCGCCCTCTTCGTGTTCATCGGTCTCGTGGCGGTGATCCTCGATATCGTCGACCCCCTCCAGCTGTGATGATGGGGGCGTGGAGATGATCACCCGACGGAAAACCAACCAGATCAAAGTGGGCACCGTTCCGGTTGGTGGCGACGCTCCGGTTTCGGTGCAGTCGATGACGACGACCAAGACCGCCGATGTCGACGGCACCCTGGCTCAGGTGTATGCCCTTGCCGGAGCTGGTGCCGATATCGTTCGAATCACCTGCAACGAGGTGGAGGCAGCACAGGGTCTCGCCGAGATAGTTCCCCGTTCTCCGGTCCCGATCGTCGCCGATATCCACTTCCAGTATCGGCTCGCCCTTGCCGCCCTCGAGGCAGGGGTGCAGGGGCTCCGTCTTAACCCCGGGAACATCCGCAAGGAAGCGCATATCAAGACGGTGGCCATGGAGGCCGGTGACCGTGGGGTGCCGATTCGCATCGGTGTCAACGCCGGATCACTCGACAAGGACCTTCTGGAGAAGTACGGGAGTGCTGTGCCCGACGCGCTGGTGGAATCGGCCCTGAAGGAGGCTCGCTATCTGGAGGAGGTGGACTTCACCGATATCAAGATCTCGGTGAAGCACTCCAACGTGCCGTCGATGGTCGAGTCCTATCGACTGCTGTCCGACGCGGTGGACTACCCCCTTCACCTCGGTGTGACCGAGGCCGGCCCCCCACCCGGTGGGCTCATCAAGTCGGTCGCCGGGATCGGCACCCTTCTCAACGAGGGCATCGGCGACACCATCCGTTTCTCCTTGACCGCCGATCCTGTTGAGGAAGCCAAGGCAGGTCGGTCGCTGCTCGAGTACCTTGGCCTCCGGGAGCGGAAGGGGCTCGATCTAATCGCCTGCCCATCCTGTGGGCGAGCCGAGGTGGATGTCATCGATGTCGCTTCCCGTGCCCAAACGGCCCTCGAGGGTGAGGGTCTTCCCATCCAGGTCGCCGTCATGGGTTGTGTCGTCAATGGCCCCGGCGAGGCCCGCGAGGCTGACATCGGAATCGCTGCCGGGAAGGGGAAGGGACACCTCTTCATCAAGGGCCAGGTGGTGCGTGTCGTCCCCGAGTCCGAGATGGTCGAGGCACTACTCGACGAAGCCCGCAGGCTGGCAGAGGAGGGCGTCGAAGCTCGCCTCGCCGCAGCCGACGAGAATGCCTCCGATGTCGCCGCTGCCACCCGCACCCAATTGGTAGAGATCCAAGGCGACGCCAACCAATCGCAAGAACGTCGCTCCCGGGTAGCCGAGGTAGCCAAGAACCGAAGCTGAGGCGGCCCTCGGGGGTCGAGCGTGTGGATTTGTGGGCTGGTCGCGGTTCTTCACACCGTCGACGCAGGTCTGCCATGTGCCGGTGGTCGAGCGTGTGGATTTGTGGGCTGGTCGCGGTTTCTCACAACGTCGACCCAGGTCTGCCATGTGCCTGTGGTCGAGCGTGTGGATTTGTGGGCTGATCGCGCTTTTTCACAACGTCGACCTTGGTCTGCTGCGACCACCGAGCGGTATCGACCCAATCGAGGCTGCCTCTACCATTGTGCGAATGCGTTGGTCCCATGCCTTTATACCCACACTTCGTGACGACCCGGCCGATGCCGAGGCCGTATCGCACCGGCTCTTGGTTCGTGCCGGTTTCATGCGCCGTCTTCACGCCGGTCATTATTCGATGCTCCCACTTGGGCAGAGGGTACGCGCCAAGATCGATCGGATCATCCGTGAGGAGCAGGACCGGATCGGCGGCCAGCAGTTCCATCTCCCCGCGTTGCACCCGGCGGAACTGTGGAAGAAGTCGGGTCGCTGGGAGGTGATGGGAGATGAGCTCTTCCGGGTCATAGATCGCAAGGAAGTCGAGAACGCACTGGGGATGACCCATGAGGAGGTGTTCGCAACTCTGGCGACGGAGGTCACCTCATATCGTCAGCTTCCCCAGATCTGGTATCAGGTCCAGACCAAGTTCCGGGACGAGCCACGACCCAAGTCGGGGCTGCTGCGGGTCCGAGAATTCACCATGAAAGACGCCTATACCCTCGATATCGACACCGAGGGCCTCGATGCTGCCTTCACCAAACAGCATGGGGCTTATACCCGGACATTTGCTCGTTTCGGGCTTGAAGCTGTGGATGTCCAGGCTTCCAGTGGCGCCATGGGGGGCACCGAATCGATCGAGTTCATGGTTCCCAGCGAGGCAGGAGAGGATTGGATCCTCACCTGCGACACCTGCGACTACCGCGCCAACCGGGAACGGGCCACGTCCCGTCTCGACCCGGTCGAGGATCCCGACGACGTACCTGAGCCGGAGAGGTTCGACACTCCAGACATCAGAACCATCGCCGCGCTTGAGGATGCATTCCCCGAGGAAGCGCGTGCAGATCACCAGATCAAGACCCTGGTGTATGTGGTCGATGGTGAACCGGTGCTGGTATGCATGCGGGGTGACCACAACCTTCTCGACCAGAAGCTTGTCGATGCCTTGCTGACCATCGACATCAGACCCGCAGAGGCAGATGAGATCAGGGGGTGGCTCGGTGCCGACCCGGGGAGTCTAGGAGCTGTGGGCGTGACCGATTACCGGGTGATAGCTGATGAGGCGCTAAGAGGACGGAGGGGTCTTGTCACCGGCGCCAACACCGACGACGTGCATCTGCGCCATGTCGACATGGATCGCGATATCGAAATGTCCGCTTGGTACGACCTGCGGACGATCGGCGACGGCGAGGCCTGCCCGATCGACGGGGGAACCCTCAGCCTGTGGAAGGGAATTGAGATCGGCCATATTTTCAAACTTGGGACCAAATACTCCGAGGTGATGGGGGCCATGGTCCAGGATCCCGACGGTGAGTCCCACCCCATCGTGATGGGCAGCTATGGGATCGGCCTGGAGCGATCGATGGCTGCGGTGGTGGAGGTGCACAACGACGACAAGGGCATTATCTGGCCGGTCTCATTGGCGCCCTACGAGGTGATTGTGACCGCGATCCGGCCCGAAGACGAAGAGGTCTCCGCCGCCCTGGATCGGCTTGAGGAAAGCCTGGAGGAGAAGGGGATCGAGACCCTCATCGACGACCGGAACGAACGTCCCGGTGTCAAGTTCGCCGATGCCGAACTCATCGGGGTCCCATATCGCATCACCGTGGGTCCACGCGGGCTGGCAGATGGCAAGGTGGAGACACAAGAGAGAGCCTCGGGAACGTCTGACGACGTTCCACTCGGGAGTGTGGTGGATTGGGTTCAGACCCGGGTGGAATCCGGTAGGAGGACTGGCAAATGAACCGTGTGCACAACTTCACGGCGGGGCCCTGCACCCTGCCCACCGAGGTGCTGGAAGAGGTCGCAGCGGAGATGGCCGACTTCGAAGGGACGGGGATGGGGATCGTCGAGACGAGCCATCGCACTCCCATCTATGACGCCGTCCATTCCAATGCCCTCGACAGGGTGCGTTCCATATCGGGGGCACCTGACAATTTCGAGATTGCCTTCATCCCGGGTGGGGCGACCATGATGTTCTCCCTCATACCTCTCAACCTCCTCGGCGGCGGGGGTCGGGGCGGATATTTGGGTACTGGCGCCTGGGCGAACAGGGCCCTCGCCGATGCCAGACGTTGTGGGGCAGAGGTTTATTCGGTGTGGGATGCCGATGGCCCTACCGCCATCCCACCCGCCGAGTTCCATCTCGAGAAGGACACCCGATACCTCCACATCACCCCCAATGAGACCATCGACGGAGTGCGAATGGTCAGGTTCCCCAAGGTCGAGGTGCCTCTCGTCGCCGATGTGTCGTCGGAGTACCTGGCACGCCCCATCGACTGGAACAGGATGGGACTCGTCTATGGAGGGGTTCAGAAGAACCTCGCCCCTGCTGGCATCGCCCTCGTCTTCGTCCGCACGGACCTGCTCGAAGGTGAGCGGCTCTTGGGCTCGGCCACCAACTTGTCCTGGTACACGGCGAACCGCGCCCTCGGGAACACGCCACCGATGTTCCAGATCTACCTGATGGGGAAGATGCTGCGTTGGATCGAGGACCGGGGCGGGGTGGCGGGTCTGGAGAAGGCCAGCACAGAGAAGGCAGGGATGATCTACGACGTCATCGACGCCAGCGGTTTCTACAGCTCGCCAGTGCCCGCCGAGATCCGATCACTGACCAACGTGGTTTTCCGTCTACCAACAGAGGACCTCGAGAAGCAGTTCGTGGCCGAAGCGGAGACTGCCGGAATGGTGGGTCTCAAGGGCCATCGCAGTGTCGGTGGTATCCGTGCCAGCCTCTACGCCGGCCTCCCCGTCGAAAGCGCGGCAACACTCGCCCAATGGATGAGGGACTTCGAACAGGAGCATTCCTCGACCGGGTAACACCCCTTCTCCTGAGACGCCCTGAGGGCTTCTGCGCCATTGGTGGCGAATCCCCCCGGATAGGAGACCCGGGAAGTGCGCTAAACTGGGTTTGTCCAACCGAAGGACGGCGCTGAGCGGTGGGCCGTGGGCCCACCTCTTTTGTTGCGAGGTCCCGGCCAGTACCGGGGCTTTTTTCGTCACGCGTGGACGAAGAATAATGAAGACTATTGACAGGAATGATGACGAGGACCGTACAGATGTCGATCAAGGAGCAACTCTACGAGTTGGTTTCCACACATCTCAACGATGAGCATCTCGAGCTCTACGACCTGGAGTGGACCGGAGCCGGCCGCGGCCGCACCCTTCGGATCCTGGTAGATGGCGCCGACCTCGATCGTCTGGCAGAGGTGTCCCGTACCCTCTCCCGTCGTCTCGACGGCGAGTTCGACTACTCCGATCCATACAGGCTCGAGGTGAGCTCGCCCGGCCTGGAGAGGAAGCTTTCAACGCCAGCCCATTTCATCTCGGCTGTGGGATCGGAGATCTCGGCGAAGATCCGCAGTGACGAGGGGCATCGCACCGTGAAGGGCGAGCTGGTCACCGCTGATGAGGTTGGGTTCGAGGTCGAGACCGAGTCGGGCACCCTCGAGCGTTTTGATATCACCCAGGTCACATCCGCCAACACAGTGTTCCGCTGGGAACGCAACGAGAAACCAGGGAGCTGAGGATCATGGCGATGGAATTTCCGATAATGGACGCACTAGAGGTGCTTGAGCGGGAGCGGGGTGTCCCTGCCGATGTCATCCTCGAGGCCTTGGCCAACGCTCTGGTTTCTGCGTACAAGCGGCGTCCGGGAGCGGCAGAAGAGGCCCGTGTAACCATCGATGCCGACAGTGGCGAGATCCGGGTGTACGCCCAGGAACTGGACGAAGATGGCACGGTCGTCAAAGAGTGGGAGGACACACCGGACGATTTTGGGAGGATTGCCGCCCAGACCGCCAAGCAGGTCATCCAACAGCGCATGCGTGATGTGAAGCGCGAGCAGGTATTCGATAGCTACGAGGGACGTGAGGGCGATCTCATCACGGGAATCGTTCAACAGGTCGACCACCGCTTCGCAATCCTCGATCTGGGCGACGCCGAGGCCATCCTGCCGAAGTCGGAGGGGATACCCTACGAGCGGCTCGAACGGGGCAACCGCGTCAAGGCGATCATCGTCGAAGTCAGGGGCGAGGGCAAGGGTCCCCAAATCGTGATCTCCCGTTCCCATCCCGACCTGGTGCGTCGACTGCTGGAGCTGGAGGTTCCAGAGCTCGCCGACGGAACCGTGGAGCTGGTGGCCATTGCCCGTGAGCCGGGGAACAGGACCAAGATCGCGGTGGTATCCAACGACCCGGCGGTCGACCCCAAGGGAGCCTGTGTGGGAGCCCGGGGTTCACGAGTACGACAGGTGGTCAATGAACTCAAGGGAGAAAAGGTCGACGTCGTGCAATGGCGCGAGGATGTTTCCCAGTTCATCGCAGAGGCTCTGGGCCCCGCCAAGGTCAAGGAAGTCCGCATCGACGAAGACGAGAAGGTGGCAGAGGTCATCGTCAGCGAACACCAGCTGAGCCTCGCCATTGGCAAGGAGGGCCAGAATGCCCGGCTCGCCGCACGTCTCTCCGGGTACAAGGTGGATATCCGCTCCGATGCACCACCTCCAGCCCCAGAAGCCGCGCCGCCAGCCGAGACCGCAACCGAAGACGAGCCGGCAGCGCCTATCGCCGACGCTGCTGAGGCAGCGGTCAATCCCGACGAGTCGGAGATCACCCAGGACGAGCCGGTGGCCACCGTGGAGGAGATGGCGGTAGTAGAGGACGAGGGGGATCAGGAAACGGTGTCGGAACTCACGCCGACCACCGAGGAAGCGATCACCACCGACGATGAGGATGCGGTGATCGACAACAGCGACGACGAAGAGAGCGAGTGAGCATTAAATGCGGATCTACGAGCTAGCCCGAGAACTCGAGCTTGAATCG
>WHTL01000014.1 GCA_009377735.1 Acidimicrobiia bacterium | reverse complement strand
CCGATGAGCAAACCACCGAGCATCGCCCCGGGGATGTTCCCGATTCCGCCGACGACGGCGGCGGTGAACGCCTTGAGACCGGCGATGAACCCCATTAGGTGGAAGATCCGCCCGAATACCAGACCGACCATCACCCCGCCGACACCCGCCAGCGCCGAGCCGATGAGGAAGGTGACGACGATCACCCGGTCGACGTCAATCCCCATCATCGCCGCCGCCTCGGTGTCAAACGAGACGGCACGTACTGCCTTGCCGATCCGGCTCGACCTCACCCACCACGTGAGGAGGATCATCAGCACGAAGGCCGTGACTATCACCAGGACCCGCACCGACCACACGTCGATGGGGCCGATGGTCACCCCGGTCTCGATCGGGACGAGGGTGGGCGCATCATAGCTTCTCGAGTTGGCGGAAAACAGGAGGAGGGCGGCGGCCTGGAGGAAGAAGGACGCTCCGATTGCACTGATCAGAGGGGCGAGACGGGTCGCCTTGCGGAGGGGGCGGTAGGCAAACCGCTCTAGAGCGACACCAAGCCCTGCGGAGACGGCCATTGCCCCTACGATCATGAGGATCAGCGCTACCCACACCGGGACGATGAGCGCCGACGATCCGCCCAGGACGGTCAGCACTCCGTAACCGGCGAAGGCGCCGAACATGTAGACCTCGCCGTGGGCGAAGTTCAGGAACTTCAGCACCCCGTAGACCATCGAGTATCCCAGGGCAAGGAGTGCGTACACGCTGCCCAGAGTCAGACCGTTGACGGTCTGCTGGAGAAAAAACTCCATACTCCTCGAATCCGTGACCGATCTACTCGACCAGCGTCTTCGTGCCGTCCTCTTCGATCTGGAAGATGAAAAAGCGGCCCTCGGCAAGGTCTCCGTCCTCGGTGAAGGAGATCGGCGAGCCGAGTATCGACGTCTCCTCGTCGGTGTTGCGGACCTCAGCCTGGACGTTGGCCCGATCCGGGGTCTCTCCGGCTGTGCAGACCCGGTCGATCGCCTCGAAGATCACCCGTGCCCCCGCATAGACGGGAGGCCCGAAGGTGTTGGTGTTGTCATACTGCTCGAGATATCCCTCGAGAAGGGACTCCGAGCCTTCAACGAAGGCGATGTCCGGTGCAAATGAGGCGACGTACGAACCCGGCCTGGTGAAGTCCTCAGAATCCATTCCGTCCGACCCGAAGATGACCGCCTCCTTGCCCTGTTCCGCCATCTGGTTGGCGAAGATCTGACCGTTGGCCGCGACCTGCCAGGGGAGATACACAAAGGTGGCGTCGTCGGGGATGGTTCCCACCAGCGCGGAGAAGTCGGTCGTGTCCTGTGACACCGACTCCCTGGTCACGGAAACGCCAGCGGTCTCGAGGTTCTCCTGCACCGAATCGGCCAGACCCGTCGAATACGACGACTGGTCGTCGACCATGAAGACGCTCTCGGAACCCTGGGCGATCATGAAGTCAGCCGTTGTTGGACCCTGGTCGGCGTCCGTGGGAACCGTTCGGAACATGCCCTGATATGAGCCCGCAAGACCGACTCGTGTCGCCGAAGGCGAAATGAACGTGAAGTTCGGGTCGCCCGCGTCGAACACTGCACCGGCGGCGTCGACCTGATCGCTACCTGCGGGGCCGACGGCGGCCACCATCGCTTCGTTGTCGAGGAACTGCTGGGCCAAGGTGGCACTCTGTGCTGTGACGAACTGGCTGTCACCCTCGACCATCTGGAAGTCGTAGCCCATCTCCTCGTTCCACGTGTCGAGGGCATAATTGAACCAGTTGAGCTGGACCTCGCCGATGAAGGCGACCTCCCCGGTTATCGGTCCGATGAAACCGACCGTGGCTTCACAGGTCATGTCTCCGCCGGTGGCAGTGGTGTCCGCGGCAGCCGCTGTGGTGTCCGCGGCAGCCGCTGTGGTGTCCGCGGCAACCGCTGTGGTGTCCGCCGCAGCCCCTGTGGTGTCAGTCGTATCGCCGTTGCCACATGCCACCGCGATCATGGCGAGGACGGCCAGCACCACCGTCAGTCTCCAGTGCGATTGTCTATTCATTCTTCGCTCTTCTCCTCGCTGGTTTCGTATGCCTCGGAAGCGTCACCCGCCGGGTGGAACACTCCGAGGACTCTCAGTGGCCTATCTCCGGTGTTCTCGACACAATGCGCGACGGGTGGAGGGAGATGGATACAAGTCCCCGTCGAGATGGGAGTATCGGGGTGCCCGTCGAGGTGGAGGATCCCGTCCCCATCGAGGATGTACATCACCTCGTCGTAGAGGTGGTAGTGGCTGGGGGCGCGGCCAGGAGGAATCCAACCAACGAACTGGGTGACCTCCGCACAGCCTGCATCGGGGTTGATCACGAACTTGAACTCGCGGTTTTTGCCTGCCGGTATGACCGGCTGGTCGACGATGTCCACGGTCACCTTGCGGTCGCCGATCCCTGACGGGCTCGGTGGGGATGGCGCCGTGACCGACACCAGGACCAGGTCGTCGGTTCCATGATTGGTGATCTGGTGGGTCTCACCGGTCCGGATGAACACCCCTAGGTCGGGTTTCAAGGGGTAGGTCTCACCGTTGAGGAGGAGGTCTCCGCTGCCTGAGACGACATAGGCGATTTCGTCCTGATCGTCGTTCTTTCTTGTAGACGACGTCGCGGCGGCGAAGGTGAGATGGGTTTGGACGAGACGTTCGGCACCCGTCGAGACGTCGACGGTCGTCCTCGTCGATACCGCGCGACCGTTGTCGATCACCGGTTCCACCTCATCCACATGGGTGACATACCCAGCCATCAGCTTCCTACCTCTTCTCCTGCCAAGTGATTGTGGCACGGATGCGACGATGGAGGCGGGACATTTACTGGTCCTCGATCAGGGTCTCGGCCAGCTTGGTAACGTCGATATTGCCGCCGGAGACGATACACGCCACCTTCCCCGACCCGGCTCCGCCCTTGCCTGCCGCCGCCACTGCCGTCGCCCCGGCACCCTCGGCGATCACCCGGTTGCGTATCGCCAACAGCCGAATCGCCTCCTCGACCTCGTCCAGGGAGACCACAAGGGACCTGGCTATTAGCTCGCTCACCAGAGGCCACATCTCGTCGAGGACCCGGGAGGAGCCGATCCCATCCACAAACGACGAGATGTACTCGATCTCGGTCGGTTCACCGGCCGTGAAGGCCGCGTCGAGGGCGGCCGATGTGGCCACTTCCGCGGCATAAACCGGAACGTCTGGTCGGAGGTGTCGCAGAGCGGAGGCGATCCCAGAACTGAGACCGCCACCACCGTAGGGGACGACCACCGCATCGAGGTCGGGGAGATCGTCGAGCAATTCGAGAGCGATCGTCCCGTTTCCGGCCATCACCGCAGGGTCGCTCACCGGATGGACGAAGAACTCGCTCCGATCGGGATGCGTATGCGTGACGATGATCTGCCACCACTCCGCGAAGGGGACTTTCACGATCGCGGCACCGAGACGTTCGATGGCGTCCAGCTTGGCCCTCGGGGCGTGGTCCGGGACGACAACAATACATGGAACCCCGAGTCGGGCTGCGTTCCAGGCAACCCCTTGAGCCATGTTCCCAGCGCTGGCCGTCCAGACACCTGACTTGAGCTCCTCGTCGTCGGCAACCGCCATCGCATTGGCAGCACCGCGAATCTTGAAGGCTCCGATCGGCTGGAGGTTCTCCAGCTTCAGATAGATCTCGATAGGTTCTGTGGCGACGTTGTAACGCACGAGCGGGGTCCTGACTGCGAGACCCTGGAGCCGCTCTCGTGCTGCCTCGATCTCGGCGAGTGGGATCGGCGGCGACGATGACGGAGAGGAACGGTCGCTGCTATCCGTCATCGTCGACCACGACGGGTGCCGCCAAACTCGAGAGCGACGCCGTTCGCTGCTGCCAAGGCGTTGCGGTAGACCAGGTCGCCGGCAGCTATGTCCTCTACGGCGAGACCCAATGATACGAACACGGTGATGTCATCGTCGGACTCCCGGCCCGGGTGCGTACCCACGATGAGCTCGCCGATCTCGGCCAGGATGTCGTCGGCGTCAACAGCGCCATCGGCTTGCGCCAGGAGGAAGTCACCCGACTCGTTGAGGGTCGACTCCCGTCGATCAACGAAAATTCGTGACCTGGCCATCGCCTCGGTGTCCAACTCCCGGGCGAAGGGGACACTGGAGCCGACCGCATTGATGTGCATCCCCGCCTCGAGGAGCGAGCCTGCCAGGGCCGGTTCCGGTGATGCGGTGGTGGTGCAGACGATGTCGGCGTTGGTAATGGCCTCCGCCACCGACTCGACCGCACGGGCTCGCTCATCCGTGTCGGCGAGATGCTGGGCATTCCCAGGGGTCCGGCTCCAGATCCGGATCTCTGTGATCGGTCTCACCATCGGGATGGCTTGGACATGGCTGAGTCCCTGGACCCCGGCACCCAACACTGCCAGCACCGAAGAGTCATCCCGAGCGAGCTGCTCGGTGGCCACAGCCGATGCGGCCGCGGTTCGGATCGAGGTGATCTCCGTGGCGTCGACTACCGCCTTCAGACGACCATTGGTGGAGTCGAACAACATCACGGTCCCCTGGTGGGAGTCAAACTCGGTGCCTTCGTTTCCTGGGAAGACCGTGACCGTCTTGATGCCGACAGTATCGATGGAGCTGAGGTAGCCGGGCATCATCCCGAGGGCCCCGACCCGCTCGGGTAGCCACATCACGGAACGGAGCGGCTGGATGACCTCCCCACGGGCCAGATCCTCCAGGGCATAGCGGATCACTTCAATGCATTTCTCCATGGGAAGCAGCTCGCCAACCTCGTCCTGGCCGATGAAGCGTGTCTCCATCAGTCCCGGCTCTCCTCGAATATATCGCCGATCTCCTGCCACTGAGTCTCGGTTAGCTCCAGCCCGAGCGCCTCCTCCATCGGGTCAAAATGGGAGGGACGCCGTGGCCCGAGGATCGAGGAGGTCACGTCGGGGTGGTGGTACAACCACCCGAGTGCGAGTCCGGCCACGCTCACCCCGAAGTCGGCGGCGGCCGTAGCGAGGGCGTCGAGACGGGCAAAGGAGTGCTCATTCCAGTAGCGCATGTAGGGCTCGGGTCGCTTCGTCATCCGCGAGCCCTCCGGATAGGCGGTGTCGAATTTGTACTTGCCGGTCAGCAACCCACCACATAACGGGCTGTAGTTGGTGAATCCCAGCCCCTGGTCCCGGCAGACGTCGAGCACCTCGGTCTGATTCCGCTGCTCGACGAGATTGAACGAGTTCTGGATCCATTCGAATCGATGTCCGCCGGCGATGTCGCTCACCCAGAGCGCCTTGGTCAGCAGCCAAGCCGCGAGGTTGGAGGCACCGATGTATCGGACCTTGCCCGCAACGACGAGGGAATCGAGGGTGTCGATAGTCTCCTCGAGCGGAGTTGTCGGGTCCGGCTCGTGGACGATGTACATGTCGAGATGGTCCACGCCGAGTCGATAGAGACTGACGTCGATCTGCTCCAGGATGTGACGACGCGACAGTCCTCGTTGGTTGGGTCCCGGGCCGACGGGCATCCCCACCTTGGAGCTGATAAGGAGGTTGTCCCTCACCGTGCTGTCCTTGGTAGCCAGCCACTTGCCGATCGTGGCCTCACTCCGCCCCCCGCCATAGGCGTTGGCGGTGTCGAGATAGTTGATCCCCAGCTCGACGGCTCGATCCAAGAGGACGAACGCCTCCTCTTCGGATTCTCCCTCACCGAAGAATTCGGGGGCGCTCCCGATCCCGCCCAAGTTTCCGCACCCCATCCCAAAGCGGGATAGTTGCAGACCCGTCCTCCCGAGATGTTGAACCTCCACAGCAAGATCACCTTACCGGTGCAACCGCAACTGTGCCTTCGTCCTTCTATCCGGAACACATAGCCGTCAGATCTGGTTGGCTAGAGGGAACGACCAGACAAAGGAGCTCGATGGAATCCGCAGTAGTCGTCGACGCGGTGCGAACACCGATAGGACGGCGGAGAGGAGTCCTCTCTGAGATGCACCCCGTTGACCTCGCCTCTATACCGTTGCGTGCCCTGGTGGAGCGGAACCAGATCGATCCCCGGATGATCGACGATGTGATCATGGGGACCGTCATGCAGACCGGCGAGCAAGGGGTGAACGTGGGTCGCAACGCGGTTCTGGCGGCCGGATTTCCCGAGGAGGTCCCCGGGGTGACCATCGATCGGCAGTGTGGTTCGTCCCAACAGTCCCTTCACTTCGCTGCCCAGGGGGTAATGGCGGGTGTCTATGACGTGGTGATCGCTGCCGGGGTCGAGTCGATGACGAGGGTTCCCATGGGAACCACCTCCGAGCAGGGCCCTGGCAAGCCGTTTGGCCCCAAAATGAAGCAACGGTATCCCGACGGGCTGGTGCCACAGGGGATCTCTGCGGAGATGATCGCCGAGAAGTGGGATCTCTCCCGTGACACCCTCGACGAGCTCTCCCTCCTCTCTCATCAACGTGCCGCCTTGGCCACGGACAAGGGCCGATTTGAATCCCAGATCGTTCCCGTAAGGGCGCCGCTGGCGGCCGGGGGGAGTGTCGACGTGCTCGTCGACGAGGGGATTCGTCCCGACGCCTCCCTCGAGGCACTGGCGGGCCTGGAGCCGGTGTTCAAGTCAGACGGTGTCATCACAGCCGGGCATTCGTCTCAGATCTCCGACGGGGCAGCTGCGGTGCTGATCATGTCGGAGTCAAAGGCCGAGGAATTGGGTCTGGAGCCAATGGCGCGTCTGGTGTCGTTCTCACTTGCCGGCGTCGATCCGATAATGATGCTCACCGGCCCGATACCAGCCACCACCAAGGTGATGGATCGTGTCGGCCTCGGCATCGATGACATCGACCTCTTCGAGGTGAACGAGGCATTCGCCTCGGTGGTCGCCGCCTGGCGTATGGAGTTGGGTGGTGCCGACCCCGAAGGACTCTTGGCGCGCACCAACGTCAACGGTGGAGCCATCGCTTTGGGCCATCCTTTGGGTGCCTCGGGTGCCCGGCTCATGACCACACTGGTACACGAGCTACGGCGTAGCGGTGGTCGTTACGGTCTCCAGACGATGTGCGAGGGTGGCGGGATGGCCAACGGCACCATCATCGAACGTCTCTAAACACCCTTTTCGCGCGTTTGGGCTGACGCCGAGGTACCCCTAAACGCGCGAAAGCAGGTTTGGTCAGGGGCGCCACACCGGGTCCATCTCCTCGCGGCAGTGCCGGGGAGGGCCGGTTTCCTGGACGTTGACCGAGCGCAGCGTGATCTCGGCCCCGCATACGGAGCATCGGTAGTCCTGGTCCACAGCCACCAAGTCCTCGGGATCCACCTCCGGTGGTGGTGTGGAGAGGATGGCGATAAGCCACCGACTCACCCACAGAAAGAGGAGGCTGGCTGCGATCACAAGGATGAGGCCGACGGTGCCTTCGGGCATACACCAACGCTACCTCGGCGAGGAGAGCTCCCAGGCGCCCCGAACCTGAGTTTTCCACAGCTGTGGGAAAACATGTGTGTAACTACATCTATGTAACTAGATGGTTTGAGCATCGTTTTTGTGAAGGGAGTGGCTCTTGCTGGTAGTTTTCAGAGCCATGCCCGAATCGAAGCGACGCAAGCGGAAGTACGACGGACCTACCAAGTCGGCGAACCCGGCGACAACCACACACAATCGAGCGCCCAGCCCGATGTGGTACGTGGTGCTCATGTGGGCTCTCATGGCGGTCGGGATCGTTCTTGTCCTGGGACGGTTCATCTTCGAGCTCCCCTCCGTCCTCCTCCTCGTGGGCTTTGCTGCCATCGGCGTGGGCTTTTTCATGACCACCCGCTACAGGTGAGGACCCGGTGAAGGTCCTGGTGGTGGACAACTACGACTCGTTCACCTACAACCTGGTGCAGTATCTCGGCGAGTTGGGCGCCACCCCCATCGTCCACCGCAACGACGTGGTCGACGTGGCGATGACCGGTGATGTCGACAGGGTGGTCATCTCCCCGGGACCGGGTCGACCTGCCGACGCCGGGCTGTCCGCCGATGTGGTCAGGGCCAGCCTGGGTAAGCGTCCCGTTCTGGGCGTCTGTCTGGGTCATCAGGTCATCGCTGACGTCTTCGGTGGGGAGGTGGGACCGGCACCCGAGCCCCGGCACGGAAAGGTCTCCACCATCCGCCACGACGGCACCGGGGTTTTCGAGGGGTTGCCAGACCCCTTCGTCGCCACCCGGTATCACTCCCTGTGCATCACCCGGCTACCGGACGAGCTGGTGGCAACGGCGTGGAGCGAGGACGATGTGATACAGGGTGTCCGTCACCGGGATCTCCCGGTTCAGGGTGTGCAGTTCCACCCCGAGTCGGTGATGACCGAGGTCGGCAAGGCGATGCTGGCGAACTTCCTGGCGAAATAGACCAGATCACAACGGTCAAGCAGCTGGGTTGTCGGTGGAGCCTCGGCGATTGCCAGCGTTGGGACGCTGCTCGCCGGTTCGGTGGTTGTGGTGGTGCTCTCCGGTTCGGTAGTTGTCGTGGTCGTGTCGGGGACCGTGGTCGTGGTGGTCGTTGTTGCCTGGGTCGTGGTGGTGGGTGCCACATACTGGCCTATTGAGAGGGTGATCTCCGTGCCGCTTGGCACCTCCTCTCCCTGATCGATGCTCTGTTCGAGTACCAACCCGTCCTCGGACTCGTCATCGGTCTCCACCAGGGTGGTGTCGACGTCGAAGCCGTCTGATTCGAGACGCTCTCGGGCATCGTCCTCACTCAGCCCAGTCACAGAGGGAACGGGCACCAACTCCTCTCCCTCGGACACAAACAGGACCACCTCGTCACCACGGGAGACGGTCTCCCCACCCTCGGGATCCGTTCGAATGACTGTGCCCTCCTCCGCCTCATCGGACTCCTCACGCTCGACGACGGCTATCAGTCCTTCACTCTGCAGGTAGTCCCTCGCCTCACTCTCGGTCATGCCGGTGAGGTCGTCGAGCTCAAGCTCTTCGGGGCCGGTGGAGACGACGAAATTGACCTCGCTCTCGGGGTTCGCCGGAGACCCGGCAGCGGGATCCTGTTCCACCACCTCGCCAGCGGGACGGTCGGGATCGGATCTCTCGGTCACTTGCCCCACAACGAGACCGGCGTCGGAAAGGAGCTGCTCGGCGTCCTGGCGCGTCTGTCCGACCAGATTCGGGACATCGACGGTCTCCTCGCCCAACGACACCACTAATACGACGACAGTGTCCGCTGTCGCCTCCGAATTGGGAGGTGGTTCGGTCCGTATCACCAATCCGGGCTCGGAGTCGGGTGCGTTCTCCGTCTCGATCGTGATATTGAATCCAGCGTCCTGGATGGTGGCCGATGCCTCGTTCTGGGGCTCACCAATCACATCGGGTACGGTGATCAGTTCTGGCTCTTCGGGGCCACCAAATGGATCGAACAGAAAGAAAACGAGAGCGACGAGAACGGCCAGCAGACCGAGGGCAGTGAGGATGAACGGGGTGGAACTTCGTTCCTCGTCCTCGTCTTCCAGCTCGTAGGCCTGGCTCTGGTCGGTTGTATCAGCGGGCGGGGGTGAACTCGACGGGATCATCCGGGTGGCAGCGTCACGGTCGGTAGCGTGTCGTGGCGGGGCTGCCGCGACCTCGGCCGTCGCAGCCACGGGTTCGACTCCATCGATAAGCCGCTGCAGGTCGCTCTCGAACTCCTTGGCGTCCTGGTATCTGTCCTTGGAGTCCTTGGCCATCGCCTTCATCACCACGTCATCGAACGCCGATGGGACATCGGGGTTGATCTGGGATGGTGGGACCGGGTCCGAGGAGACGTGCTGGAAGGCGACAGCCATGGGGCTGTCACCCTGGAACGGTGGCCGCCCGGCGAGCATCTCGTAGAGGACGACCCCGAGGGAGTAGAGATCGGAGCGGGCATCGGCGGAGGAGCCCTGGGCCTGTTCGGGGGAGAAATAGGTGGCGGTGCCGATGACGGCCCCGGTGCGAGTCAGCTCCTGGGAGTCGTCCCACGCTCTGACGATGCCGAAGTCCGTTACCTTGACCGTGCCGTCACGGGCGAGGAGGATGTTCCCCGGCTTGATGTCACGGTGCACCAGACCCGCCTTGTGGGAGACCCTGAGAGCGGCGGCCACGTCATGGGCTATTTCGGCTGCCCGTCGGGGAAGCAGCCTTCCGGCACTGCGGAGGACATCGCGCAGCGAGCGCCCATCCACCAGCTCCATCACGATGAAATAGGTGTCCTCGGCCTGACCCCAGTCGTAGATCGCCACGATGTTGGGATGACTCAGGTTGGCTGCGGCCTGCGCCTCACGACGGAAGCGACGGACGAAGGACTCATCCGAGGAGTAGTGGCGATGGAGGATCTTGACCGCCACATTTCGTCCCAGGAGGCTGTCCTCGGCCTTCCAGACGTCAGCCATCCCCCCACGGGCGAGGTGGGAAACGAGGTGGTAGCGATCGGATAGGGGTGCTGTGGATGGATCCATTGGGACTCGGATGATTGTAGGGGTACTCGTGGTCTGTCCCCGAAGTAGCTGCGCAGTCTCGCCGGGCCTAGACGCCGCTTGCTGCGTCCTCGTCCTAGACGCACCGCATTGGGTGCGGCCGACACACGTTTCCATAACGGCAGGCTCATGGGAACGTATGTCGCGTCCTGCGTCCTTGCCATCGGCGCCGATGCCTCGGCGACACCGCGGCATCAATCCGGCGACAGACCACGGGGATTCACCCCAGATTGCCCTGTAGGGTTTAGTGCCTTTTAGTTGCCTGCTAGGGCCTCTTCGAGGACACGGGCAGCAATGGGTGCGGCCACATTTCCACCTGTGGCACCCTCTCCCACCTCACCTCCCTCCTCGACTAGTACGGCAATGGCATGGGTGGGATCCTCGACCGGGGCGAATGCGATGAACCAAACACTTGGTCGGTCCTCTACACCGGTGGCGGTGCCGGTCTTGCCCGCCACCCGGATCCCAGGTATCGCCGCCTGTTGGCCCGATCCGGCGGTGATCACCTGCTCCATCATGTCGGTGAGGATGTCGGCGGTCTCCGGTGACATCGTCCGCTCTGGTGCGGGAACCTGCCGCTCGGTGATGGTCTCGCCATCGGCATCGGTTAACTGGCGCAACACTCCGGGGGCGACCATCTCGCCGTCGTTGGCGATCGTGGCGGCCACCACGGCCATCTGCAGCGGTGTGGCCCTCACGTTGCGCTCGCCGATACCCGACTGTCCCAGCGCCGCATCATCCTCCTCGAGAGCCTCGATGGGAAAGTTTGATTCTGCGGTCTGCCAGGGGATGGAGAATGAGTCGTTGAAGCCCATCGGCTCCGCAACGAGCCCAATGGTCTCGGCCCCGGTCTGTATGGCGAGATCGGCGAAGACCGTGTTGCAGGAGACGATCATTGCCTGGCGGAGGGTGATGGAGTCGCCGTCGGCGCACACCCCGTCACCGAAGTTGCCGATCGTGGCGTCTGTGCCGGGCAGGTCGAACTCCTGAGGATCGGGAAAAGTCGTGTCGGGCTCGGCCACCCCCGCGTCGATGGCTGCCGCCGCCACGATCGGTTTGAATGTCGACCCGGGTGGGAAGTTCTCCCTGGTCGCCCTGTCGAGGAGCGGATTGTCGGGGTCGGCCAACAACTCGTCATACACCGTCTCGTTCTCGACGCCGATGAGGGAGTTGGGGTCGTAGGAGGGTGTGGATGCCGCGGCAATGATATTGCCGGTATCGGGCTGGAGCACCACGACGGCGCCGTGTTGGGAGCCGAGCGACTCATAGGCGACACGTTGCACGTTGGCGTCCACGGTGAGTTGAACACTGTGAGGTCGCAGATCACGTCCGAGGAGAGCGGCGATCATGTCCGAGAAGGTGGCGTCCTGTCGGGACCGAAGCTCTCCGTCGAAGGCCGCCTCCGCACCGGTGCTCTCACCAAACAGGGAGGCGTAACCCGTGAGGTTGGCAAAGACCTCCCCCTCTGGATAGGTCCGGGTGAACCTACGGGAGTCCTCCTCGTCCGCCACACTCCGCGCCAGGACCACCCCATCGGAAGTCACGATAAGACCCCGTTCCTTGAAGGTCTGATTGAGGTTGGTCCGCACGTTTCGAGGGTGATCCCGATAGGTGTCAGCCGAGAGCACCTGAATCCAGGTCACCGAACCCAACAGGACCAAAAAGAGGAGATAGATCCCCAATGACACCCGACGAATGGGGCCGTTCACTGCTGTTCCTCGTCTGAGATACGGGCCAGCACCGCCAGCATGATGAAGTTCCCCACCAGGGCCGAACCACCGTAGGAGACAAAGGGAAGGGTGATTCCTGTAAGGGGAACCACCCGTACCACGCCACCGATGATGAGGAAGGTCTGCACCGCCAGCAGAACGGTTATTCCGGCGGCGGTCAGCTTGCGGAATCGGTCCCTACTACGGAGAGAGACCCCGAAACCGACCGAAATGAGCAGAGCAAACGCACATAGGATGGCCACCGATCCGGCGAAACCAAGCTCTTCGCCGATTGCGGCAAAGATGAGGTCAGTGTCGGCCACGGGTATCAGGTCGGGCCGCCCCAGACCGGGGCCGGCGCCGGCAATACTCCCCGAACCCATCGCGAAGAGACCCTGGATCGTCTGATAACCGGCACCGTCGAGATCGGACCAGGGATCGAGCCAGGCGGTGATGCGAGTCTGCACATGGCCGAACAGTCGCCATGCCGCCAGACCACCCAACAGTGTGAGAAGACCGCCTCCGACGAGATATCCGATCCCGCCGGTGGCTGCGTAGAGAAGCAGAACGAACGTTCCGAAGAGGAGGACAGAGGCGCCCAGATCTCGTTGGGCGACGAGGATGAACACCGATCCCGCCCAGACGAGTGCCAGCGGGAGGAGCTCTCGAGGTTCGGGGAACGAGATTGGACCCAGTTTTCTCTGGGCCGAGACCAAAGCGTTCTGATGGTCAGCCAGGTACGCGGCGAGGAACAGGACGAAGCCGAGTTTCGCCACTTCTGCAGGTTGAAACTGGAGCTGGGTGAAGCCCATGTCGATGAGGATCCAGAGTCGGGATTCATTGACCTCGAGTCCTTTGATGGGCAGAGGACCACCCGCGGGCAGGTTGGGGAGGAGGAGTAGCACGACGGTGGACAGGAGCACAAGGTTTCGGTATCGCCGGAAAAGGGCCACGCCCCGCTCATGGATCAGGGCGAGCAGGAGGGCGGCAGCAGCGGCAGCGATGAGGAGCCACCAACGCTGCAGTGACGCCCGCTCGGGGTCCAATCGGTAGATCATCACCATGCCAATGGCAGAAAGGAGGGCGGCAGGCGGTAGAAGAAGGGGTGTGGCCGACGGGGCCCAGAGCCGGATGGCGAAATGGATGCCAGCGAACGCGAGGAGGAATGTCAGGAAGCTGAGGCCGACCTGGGCGTTTATCGTTTCATCACCTGCCAGGTTCACGAGGACGATCCCAAAGGCGGCGATGACCGCGGCACCAGTGAGGAGTCCAGCCTCGGTGGTCCTGGTCACGGGCGGACTCCGGCAGTTGTCCCCCCAGCAAAGCTGGGGGGAAGGTTCCTGCAAAGCTTGTCCCCCCGGCAACGGCGGTGGGAAGGGACCCGCTTGCGGGTAGGGGGGCGCCCTTGGGGCAAAATAGTCTCAACAGTCGCGACGAGACCACGTCGCGGTGGTTCCCCCCTCCTTCGAGGCGGGACCCTCACTCCTCCACCTCGACCACCAGGGCCGTGATGTTGTCCTGACCACCGGCGCTGTTCGCAGCCTCGACGATCGCCCACACCGTCTCCTCCGGTGTTCCCTCACCGAGGAGCGACGAGATCGTCTTGTCGTTGAGCATCTCGTTGACACCGTCCGAACAGAGCAGAAGCCGGTCGCCGGACTGGAAGGTGACCTCGAAGGTGTCGACGGGGACGGAGTCGATCAGACCGAGTGCCCGTGTGATCATGGAACGTTGCGGATGCTGGGCCGCCTCTTCTTCGGTCATGGCGCCCGAGGCGACATACTCCGCAACCACCGTGTGGTCTTCGGTGAGCCGTTCCAGTACATCGTCTCGGCGCAGGTACGCCCTGCTGTCACCCACATGACCAAAATGGCCCGTCCCATCAGGGTCGAGACGCGCCATGGTCAGGGTGGTTCCCATCCCGGACAGATGAGGTTTGTTCTCGATCTCGTTGAGGATGGCTGTATTGGCGGCGTTCACTTTGTCGGTGGGCGATCCATCCGTGGAGATGGCGGCATCGACGGCCAGACGGGAGGCGACCTCGCCGGCGACATGTCCTCCCATACCGTCGGCGACCATTACCCAAATCGGGCCGTCGCCGCGACCCGCCGCCTCGGGGTGAACGGAGTCCTCGTTATTGGTTCTGACCAGGCCAGGGTGGCTCGCCGAGGACCACTGGTAGTTCATCGCACCTCCATCACGGTCTTACCAACCTGAACCGAGTCCCCGCGAGAGAGCTCGCGGGGTGTGGTTACCCGTCTTCCGTTTACGTATGTTCCGTTGGTGCTTCCGAGATCGTGGAGTGTCAAACCGTCTTCACTGGCGACGAAGCGGAGGTGGAAGTCCGATGCATAGGGATCCTCGAGGACGATATCGGCCTCCTCGCTTCTCCCCAGGACAACCGCGTAGCGCACATCAAAGCCAAGACCTGCCTGAGAGCTGGAGCGAACGATGGCCACCCGCGAACCGCGGCGTCGCGCCCGTCGTCGCACGTTGATCCCGAGGTGGGTTCCTATTGCCCGAGCCACCTGCCATACGAAGAGGAAGATGAAGCCGAGAAAGATCAACCGGAGAAGGGCAAGGAGTACGTCGGGCATCAGGTAAGGATCTCATATCGGTATGAGGCCCTTGCGAACATGATCACCGAGCCGGGTGTCACCTGAACGGCGGTGCCACCTACCGCAGAACCATTGACCCACGTCCCGTTGGTGCTGTCGAGATCCGAAACCCAGGCGTCACCCGACTTCTGAAAAATCACGGCGTGGTGCCTGCTTACGCTGTCTGCATCGAGCATCACGTCGCAATCGGATCCTCGACCGACGAGGGACCGCCGGGCGGTGAGTTGGTGCTGATCTTTGCCCACGAGTCGTCCCCAATCCGGCAGCGGTCCCGGCTCGATCTCGAAGTTGGCCTCGGGAGCACCCCTCCTCACGGACTTGTCGGTGTTGATCACCACCTTGATGGGGCCCTCGAGACGCCAACCAGACTCGGCAGCATGGGTGCCGAGGACCTCGGCGACGGCGTTGGCCAGCTTTTGGGGATCGTCCCCGATTTCGGCGGGGTTCATGGTGAGGTCGAAGCGATTGGCCACCGCAGGACCAGAGGAGTGGGTGTAACCGGCGAGATCGGCCTGACGAGCCAGCCAGCCGGCGAGTTCGGCGGGGTGCATCTCGCCGCGACTCACCGATCCCCCCAGACCCACCAAGAGCTTTTCGAGCCGTTGCTCGAGGTTGCGTGCGATAGCCATAGGGGATGAGTCTACGGAATTGGCGACGTTGACAAGACCTGATGGTGCCCGGAGACTGGTGTTACCCATTGTCACCAGGGCGACGAATCCCGCTACTATCGGCGTTCCGCTCGGGCGAGTGGCGGAATTGGCAGACGCGCAGGATTCAGGTTCCTGTGAGCTAACGCTCGTGGGGGTTCAAGTCCCCCCTCGCCCACCGAGGAGGTCGGATCCACCGTGTGTCTTGCAGATTTCGTTTGTTCCTGTCCTAACCCCCAATAGGAGCTTCATCTCAGATGGTGCTTGAACGCCCAAGACCAAGACGGTCCCGACGATGGTTGTGGGCATTGGCGATCATCGCCCTGGTGGCGTTGGGACTGTGGGCGCTTGCCCGCGAAGGGGAGACCACAACGACCATCGACCATCTCGAGGACCTCAGAGCGGCAACGGTGGAGGTCTCCAGAAGCGCCAACGTGGTCGCCGAAACACTGGAGGGTCTGAGCACCACCAGACGCGACGAGTTCCAGGTCGTAATGGTCAATGCCACCGAGGCGATTACGAACGCCCGGGAACTGATCCAAGACTCCTACGAAGATCCGGAACTGGGCTCAGTGATGATGTTCTTGGATGTCGCCCTGGACCAGTGGGCGGCGGGACTGGCCAGGTTGGAGGAGGGTGTCCTCAATGTGGTGGACTTTCCCTCCGACACCAGCGGTAAGGAGGCCATCCTCGCCGGGACCCAGCAGTTGAGACTGGGCGATCTCTCCTTTGCAGCCGCCAAGGATGCCATGGACTCCGAACTCACCCCCGAGCCCATTGGGAGTATCCCCGACATCAGGTTCACCCCAGCCGACGGGACCGTGACCGACCTCGCCGGTGTGTACGAGACGGCTGCCTCTGCAGAGAACAGCCCGCTGGGACTTCTCCCCTCGATCTCGGTGGCGCAGGTGGTGACCATCCCGGCCATGGTTACCGACCCGGCAGGGATCGGCGTGATACCCCACACCGACGAGATCGACATTGCTGTGGTGGTGGCGAATGAGGGCAACTCGCCGTCGGTCATCACGAGTCTGGAACTGCGGCTCACGGCCACCGTTGGCACCATGGACCCAATTATCGAGGATGTGCCAGTCCTCGAGAGCGGCGAGAACACCACCATCGAGTTCAACGATCTCGCCGTGGAGCCCGACACAGTCTACGAGTTGGCTGTGCTCCTAACCGGGTTGGGACAGGGCACGGATCTCGAGACCGACGACAACACAGTGGTGATCCAGTTTCGGGTGAACCCCGAGACACTGGATACGACGCTACCCACCACGACCACCAGTTCTTCAGGCGAGGATCTCTAGTGGTCTCTCGAACCAACGCCGGTTTGTGTACCTGGAGGTACGGCGACCCCTTAGGTTCGCTTGGGTTGGATACCCTGTGTGAGCCCAATGCTTGATCCACAATTGCTCCGAAACAATCCAGATGCCCTCAGGGATTCGCTGACGAAGCGTGGCGTTGCCCTTGATGTCGATGTCCTGGTCGACCTTGAGGAGAGATCCCGTCAGCTGCGTCATCAGGCCGATGAGGCCCGTGCCGAGCAGAAGTCGGCCGGAAGGGATATCGCCAACCTGTCGGGAGAGGCCAAGGAGACGGCCATCGCCAACACCCAGGACCTCGCCAACCGGGTCAAAGACCTCAACTCTGAGGCTGACCGTGTCAGGGTGGAGTTCGAGGCACTCTGGTTGGAGATGCCCAACCTAGTCGACCCCACGGCTGCCGAAGGCCTTGAGGAGGACGATGCCGAGGAGTTGCGCCGGGTGGGAGACCAGCCCGACTGGGACTTCGAACCGTCCGACCACGCCACTCTCGGAGATCGGCTCGGCATCATCGACACCGATCGCGGCGCCAAGGTGTCGGGCAGCCGTTTCGGTTATGTGCGTGGTCAGGGGGCCTTGCTCGAGCTCGCACTCACCCGCTGGGCGATGGACCGGGTGGTCGCCCAGGGTCATGAGCCGGTCATCCCACCGGTCATGGTCAGGGAGCATGCCCTGGTGGGGACGGGATTCTTCCCCGAGGCCCGGGAGCAGGTCTACGAGGTACCGGGGGACGAGCTGTTCCTGGTGGGTACCTCGGAGGTGCCGCTGGCGGCTTTCCACGGTGACGAGATACTCGAAACCGATGAGCTGCCGATCCGCTATGCGGGGTACTCCACCTGTTTTCGTCGTGAGTCGGGCACCTACGGAAAGGACACCTCCGGGATCTTCCGCGTCCACCAGTTCGAGAAGGTCGAGATATTCGTCTTCTGTCTTCCCGAGGAATCCCAGCACGAACACGACCGTCTTCTCGAGATAGAGGAGTCTCTGGTTCGCGAGCTGGAGCTTCCCTATCGCGTCGTCAATATCGCTGCCGGCGATCTGGGAGCATCGGCGACCAAGAAATACGACATCGAGGCCTGGTTCCCCACCCAGGAGCGCTATCGGGAGATCACCTCCACCTCCAACACCACCGACTTCCAGGCGCGGCGTCTCAACATCCGGTATCGGAGCGACAATGGGACCACCCCGGTGCACACCCTCAACGGGACCGCATGCGCCCTGGGGCGCACCATTCTCGCCATCCTCGAAAACCACCAGCAGGCCGATGGCTCGGTGGCGATCCCAGAGGCCCTCCGCCCCTACACCGGGTTCGATGTCATAAGCCCACCGTGAGTGACGCACGGGGAACCGACGAGATCTTCGCCAGGATCGCCTGCAGATACGATCGGATCAACCGCATCCTCTCCCTCGGCCAGGAGCGTCGCTGGCGCCAAACGGCGATCAGACATCTACCTCAGGGCACCGTCTTGGATCTGGGATCGGGTACCGGAGATGCTGCCGAACAGTTGGCACCCCGTCGTGTCGTCGCCCTTGATCCGGTAGTAGAGATGCTTGAGTTGTCCCACATTCCCCAGCGGGTGGCGGCAGTCGGCGAGGCCCTTCCCTTCCCCGATGATAGCTTCGATAGCGTGTTCTCCGCCTATGTCGTGAGGAACCTGGCTTCGGTCCCGAAGACACTCAGCGAGATCCATCGTGTGCTCAAACCCGGTGGTGTCGCCGCCATCGTCGATCTGAGCAGACCCACCAATCGCTGGTTGGCGACGCTTCACCGGGTTGGTTCGGCTGTTGTGCTTCCACTCGTGGGGGCGGTCCTGGCGCGTTCTCCGCGGGAGTACTGGTATCTGCATCGCTCGCTCGATTCCCTACCTGCACCAGAGGTCCTTTACGCCGATAGCCCACTCTCGCTGGAGAAGACGTGGCGGATGGGTCCGATGGGGTTCGTGTATTGGGTGGTCCTCACCAAATCGGGGACATCTCGGGTTTGACGCCACCCTCTCGAAGCTAACCGCCACCGAATTCCGCCTTCCATGCCCGAGCCACCTGAGGCGACCCCGGGCAGAAATATTCCCCGTGTGCCCGGTCGGCTGCGATCTGGGCATAGACGAGAGTGACGTCGAGTTGCCGCGTGGGTTTGTCGTATTGGGCTTCGAGGTCCTCGAGAAGGCTACAGCGGTATTGCCTCCCGCTGGGGGACTCGTCGAAGCGGGCCATGGCGGTGTCGATCCGCATGTGGGCGATGTTCACCGGTTCCTCGTTGGTCATCTCCAGGCGATGATCGTTCGATCTGACTGGTGACGACAGGATCACGGCGATGATCAACGAGATCAACAACCCGGAGAGTCTGCGGACCACCATCACCCGTCCCAGCACCACGGCGACGGTGAGGGCGGCTGCCGGCCAGAGGATGGCGGTATCCCGCCAGGCTGTGGTGCGTCCCGGCTCGAGACCCTCGCTGAGGGCGCCGAGCGATGCCCCGACGAGCCACGCACCCAAGGCGAGCAGACCCGGAAGATACCAGTATCGGGGTGGGTCTGAGGCTCGCATCGACCCGCGCAGGAGCGCCTGGGACAGAAGAGCCAAGGCGAAGACACCCACCACAGCAGCATGGACGGCGAACATCCGGTTTCCCAGGGAGGTGGGTGGGTACCCCGTCACGGCCTCCCCGACCATGAGGATGGGCGATGCGAACCGGGTTACCAACGCCTCCACGGTGCCGGAGTCGATTGCGACTGCCGATGGGGCGTAGCAAGAGCCGTCGGAGCACAACCGGGCGATAATGACTCGGACGGGAACAAACACAACGAGAAAGCCTGCGATCACCGATGTGGCGACCCGCAACCCGGGCGAGCCTCGGAGGGATCGCCCAATCTCCCGCCATCCGTGTTTGACGACCATGAGCAGGACCAGATGTCCGATAACGAGTGGCACCATGACGTAGGTCAACTCGATCATCATGGCGGTCGTGACCCCGAAGACCGCGCCAACGATCAAGATACTGCGACCGGTTTGGCCGGTGAGTGTGATGTGGCCCACAAACATGGTGACGGCGAGAGCGAAGACCAAGCCTCCGACGTAGAGACCAGGAAAGAGCATCATTGGATGTTGGGAGACGCTTATCAGTACGAGGAAAACACCGAGGACTACCAAAAAGACCCAGCGGAGAACCATCCAGTAGCCGTTGGTCTCGGTGCCCGAGGCTCGGGCATACTGACGGATGATTCCGTTGCAGATCCAGAGCAGGGCGGCGATCACAACCAACTTTGATATGGCGTGGAGGATGTGGACCGGCACCCCTGTGAGATAGGAGATCTTGGTGAGGGTCCAATACTCCCAGCCATAGGCCAGTCTGCTCACCGGCCGGAAGTTCCCCTTCTCTAGATACCATGGGATCGCATCGATGGTGATACCGATTAATCGCAGAGGGTTGGACCCCAACTGTGCTTCGAACTGGAAGTGGGTGTAGCGGTTGTCGGCGAAGAAAGGCCCGAATAGGCCGGGGAGCATCACCATGCCCACGAAGACGATACCGGTCGTCACATACCCTGTCGTACTGTCCAACCAGCGGACAGCAGCAGTGATGAGACGTCGCCAAACCCCAGAGATCACGGGTGTAACCCTACCGATTCGAGAACCGAAAGTATCGTGTGGGGACCCCGAACGGAGCAGATCGACCGATGACCCATCCAGGCGAGCCACACGTCGGCGGTGTCGGAGCACGTCTCAATTGGTTGCGGGCGGCTGTGCTGGGAGCGAACGACGGGATCGTCTCAACCGCAGGTCTGGTGGTAGGAGTGGCAGGTGCCTCCACCGACCGGACCGCCCTGCTCATAGCCGGGCTGGCCGGAATGGTTGCCGGCGCCCTCTCCATGGCAGGAGGGGAGTATGTCTCGGTAAGCACCCAAAGGGATGCCGAGAAGGCCCTCCTCGAAAAGGAGCGTGTCGAGTTGGAGACCATGCCAGAGGAGGAGCTCGTCGAGCTCGCCGGTTTCTACGAGGAAAGGGGGCTGAGTTCGGATCTGGCCCACCAGGTGGCGAAGGAGCTCACGGCGGCGGATGCCCTCGGAGCCCACG
The DNA here is from genome assembly GCA_009377735.1 of Acidimicrobiia bacterium. Taxonomy (GTDB): domain Bacteria; phylum Actinomycetota; class Acidimicrobiia; order Spongiisociales; family ZC4RG35; genus WHTL01. The sequence goes on along the minus strand of WHTL01000014.1, from coordinate 3,040 downwards.
CCGAAGTGGAGCTCGGCATCGACCCCGATGGTCTCACCAACCCCTGGTCGGCTGCATTCTCGTCGATGATCGCCTTCGCCCTCGGGTCCGTTCTTCCCCTACTCGCGATCATCCTCCCCGATGCAACTCTTCGGGTGCCCATAACCTCTGTGGTGGTGGTGATCGCCCTGGCGTTGGTAGGTGTGCTGAGTGCCCGTCTCGGCACCGCACCTGTGCTTCCCGCCGTAGCCCGCACCGTCTCGGTCGGCCTCCTGACCATGACCATCACCTACGCCGTGGGCCTATCGGTCGGCACCATCTTGTAGTTGTTCCCCACCCGCAGTGGCCCAGATGGGTGTGACCCGAGCGCCTCGCGGAGTTGCCTCTGCGTCGTCGCCTGTAGGCAGGAGAGAAGTCCTTCTTTGGACCGGGTGAGACTGTTATCGCTGCAGCATTGAGCTTCGTGGACGGACTGGTAGCGACCAGTATCAAGGCCAAAGGAACTTACAGAAGCCTGAGAAGCGATCTCCCAGCCACTTGTGATGACGATCCCAGGTGAAACCTGAAACATGATCACGTCGAACTCGTCGGTCACACATCGACGCCAGACAGACACCGTGTCGCGGAGGTGAGGTCGGATGGCCCCGACCACGAGAGACGCGGGATTGAGGCAGCCGATAGGGGGTCTGGGGGGTTCCCCCAGAGAAGACCGTGCACCCCGCCGTTGGAGATTCGAATCTCACCGCGTTGTTGGTTGCCTGCTCGGGTCAGGCACTCCTACGGCGCCCGGGAAGGTTCGCTTAGAGCTGCTTCCTTCCGGACCTGACTCGATTCGCGATTTCCCGTCGCGTAGGACCCAACCGTCATCACCGCGTTACCAACAGCGATCGATGAGCCGTTGCTCCTCGGGCGGGGAATTCAGCCCCGCATTGAGAGGGTTTCGGGTAATAGGGCACCCCTAGCGCCCCGCCTAGCACGACTGCCAATGGTAGTGGTGTGATGGACCATGCGATACAGGCGATCACCTGAAACTGGGGGCGAGGGGACCCTCGATCGGCTCCCCTGAGATGGTGGCGGCGAGGCAATCGAAGTCCCGGTCACCGGCGGTCCACTCGCCCGCGTCGGGATAGCGAGCCAAGATCCGATACCCGGCGTCCGCCGGTGACGTCCCCATCACGGCCCGGAAACTGCGGTCGCACAAAGATGTGGTCCGCTCCTCGAGGGTCTCCTCGCCGGGGTAGCTCCCCGAGAATCCGGTGACGGCTCCCCTCTGAAAGAGGCTGAGCTCGTGGGGTGTGGAACAGTTGACCGGTACCCCGTCGCCGGTGGCAGGGTCCGTGATGCGGACGCAGATCTCGGGGGTGACCGGTATGGGGTTGGAACCGTCGTCGTTGGTGATGGCAGCGACGACTACCAGGATCAGCACAACAAGGACCACGGGTAGCCACCAGATGAGTCCCACGCTACTCCTAGGGGGTGGTTGTGGAGGTTGTGGAGGTACGGTCGGTCGGGGTGGGGACTTTTTCTGTTTCGGTATGGGAGGTGCCTCCTCCTCCCGTCCTTTCCTAAGCTCCACGAAGGCGCTCTGGATGTCGTGAAAACGTCGTGCGGCGTCGGGGTCATTGGGGTGGAGATCCGGATGGGCGGACTTCACCAGCCGTCGATAGGCCTCCCTGATCTCCGTCGGTCCGGCGCTGGTCGACACCCCCAGCACCCGCCGTGCCCGGTCGCTCATCTTCGGTCGGCGAAGAAGTCGGTGAGGAGATGGACAGAGGCCTTCTCCAAAATCCCCGACACGATCTCACATCTGTGGTTGAGCCGAGCGTCACCGGGGATGTTGTAAAGGCTCCAGACCGCTCCTGCTCGATGATCCGCCGCACCGTAAACCACCCGCTCTACTCGGGCATTCACCGCGGCACCGGCGCACATGGCACAAGGCTCCAGGGTGACCACCAGGGTGTGGTTGAAGAGACGCCACGATCCATTCTCACGGGCCCGTTGTCTCAGGACCAGTATCTCGGCGTGGGCGGTGGGGTCGTTGTCGATCTCCCTCCGATTGTGTGCCCGAGCCACCACCTCGCCTGAATGATCCACCAGGACGGCGCCGACTGGCACGTCGTCATGCTCAGCGGCCTTCTTGGCCTCGGTTAGGGCGGCGGACATGGCGGCATCCCACATATCCAGGGATTGTCCCACTGAATCGCCCGTGACGGAAAGACCGATCGTGGAATCCTTGACACCACTGAGAGTAGTGGCTACCCGAAGAGACCACGACGAGGGGGCAGATGGCAGCCTTCCTCGTCCGTGCTCTCCGGCTTCCACTCGAGGACACCTCGTTCTCCGACTCGGAGGGCCATCTCTTCGGGGACGAAATTGGGGCTATCGCCGAAGCGGGTGTCACTTTTGGTTGTAACCCTCCCGACAACACAATGTTCTGTCCCAACGACGATGTGACCAGAGGGCAGATGGCAGCGTTCCTGTACAGGGCACTCGATCTTCCTCCAGGTGGCAAGAGCTTCGACGACACCGGCGGTCATGTCTTTGAGGAGGACGTATCCGCCCTGGCTGGGGCAAAGTTTACCTATGGCTGCAACCCTCCCGACAACACCATGTTCTGCCCTGACGAACCGGTGACGAGAGGGCAGATGGCTGCCTTCCTGTACAGGGCGCTCGGTCGATAATCGACGGCTGGTCGAGGTTGGCCGAGAGTGGGAGCCGACTACCATTATCGGTCCTAAAGCGGGGCACTCGGAGGGATCGCATAGTCCGGTCTAGTGCGCGGCATTGGAAATGCCGTAGGCGGTGTGAGCTGCCTCGAGGGTTCAAATCCCTCTCCCTCCGCCATCAGGTCCACAACTGAAGATCTTGGAGGGGTCGCATAGTCCGGTCTAGTGCGCGGCACTCGAAATGCCGTAGGCGGTGTGAGCTGCCTCGAGGGTTCGAATCCCTCCCCCTCCGCTCCGTTCTGTGGGGACCCGTTCCCTTCTGTGCGGATTTTTGACGGGCGATCTCAACCGGTGGACGCAACGATGATCTCGGCGAGTTTCTCTGATGGTGTCAT
>WHTL01000034.1 GCA_009377735.1 Acidimicrobiia bacterium | reverse complement strand
GTGGAGCAGGCACACGGCGACCGCGGTCACATCGGGATCGAGGTCTCCAACCAGTCCCCGGACATCGTCGACGTCGAGCAGGGTGTCGATGGAGCCATCAGCGAGAACACGCTCACGGAGTCCCATCCGGCGTCGTCGAGGAACCAGGGGTGGTGGCATCTCCAGGAAGAGGTCGTAGAGGTCATACCGTTGCTCTTTTCCACTCTCAAGCACATCGCGGAAACCCTCGGTGGTGATGAGTGCCGTGACGGCTCCCTTGCGTTCGATGAGGGCATTGGAAACCAGCGTGGTGCCGTGGACGATCTCGGCCACCGACACGTAATCGAGGTCCCCAAGTAGTTCGTAGATTCCTTCGGCCACGGCCTGGGAGGGGTCGTCGGGGGTGGTCAGCACCTTCCCGGTGCGGATGACACGCTCGTCTTCGACCAGCACCAAATCGGTGAAGGTTCCGCCGATATCGACGGCTACTCGGAGGGAGGAGGTATCAACGGTCATGAGTGGCTCGTCCGGAAGCTTAGCATTAAGATAGTTGTGGCTTGACCACCGAACCCAAACTGAGGAGCACCTGGTGAGTCTGAAGATCGATCTGGATGGGCAGACGGCCCTGGTAACCGGTGCCAGTCGCGGAATCGGGCGCGACATCGCACTCACCCTCACCGAAGGTGGGGCTGATGTGGTGGTCGTGGCCCGTAGGGCCGACACTCTCGCCGACCTCGCCCGGGAGATCGGAGACCGCGGGCAAAGCTGCCTCCCCATCACGGCCGACCTGACCCAGCCCGAGTCATGGGAACGAGTCGCCGAAAGGGCTTGGACCGAGACGGGATCCATCGACGTCCTCGTGAACACGGCAGGACTGATCGTGCGCCGCGAACCGCCCGAGGTCACTCTTGAGGACTTCGACTCAACCTTCGACCTCAACGTCAGGGCAACTTTCTTTCTCACCCAGGCCGTGGGCAGACGAATGCTTGAGGCGGGATCGGGATCGGTGGTCACCATCACATCGGTGGCTGCGGAGACGGTGACCAAGGCACCGGTCACATATCAGGCATCGAAGGCCGCTCTCGTGCAGATGACGAGAGCACTGGCGATCAGGTGGGGACCCACCGTGCGAGTCAACTCGGTGGCACCCGGTTATGTGGAGACCGACATGAACAGGGAATGGTTGAGCGATCCAGAAAACCGTCAATGGCTCGTGGAACACACAGCAATGCAACGGGTGGGTGAACCGGCGGATGTCTCCGATATCGTTGCGTACCTGGCCTCCCCCCTGTCCTCCTTCATCACCGGTCAGAACATCGTCGTGGATGGCGGATGGAACATGCGTTGATGGCATCGGTGACGCCCAGCCGGCCCATGTCCTGAATGGGGTTCGTCTTCGGGATCTCCGCCGCAGCGGTGTTCGGACTGTCGGCAGTCCTGAACCGTATCGGGATGAGAACACGCCCCGATGACGATGGCCTCTTTATGACGGTGACCCTCAACGTCCTCGTCCTGGGGGTCCCGATACTCTTCCTCGGTCTCCCGCGACTGACCACCGTCGGTCTGGCAGCTTTCGCAGCCGGTGGTCTGGCAGGAACCTATCTCGGTCGATTCACCAATCTCAAGGCGATCAGACGGGTGGGTCCCTCCCGCGCCAATGCCTTTCTCACATCATCACCGATAGTCTCCGCGGTGCTCGGTTGGATGCTCCTGGGAGAGACCGTTGCGCCCCTGGCGGCGGTGGGGGCGGCCCTGGTTCTGATGGGCCTGCGACTGGTGGTCGGGAGCCGGATGTCGACCGAGACGGTCGTTGTTCCGAACACTCCGCAACGGCCAGAGAAGGCTCCCTCCTCTCCGGACAAGTCGGGCTATCTCTGGGCGGCCCTGGCTCCACTCTTCTTTGGGTCTGCGTTCGTCTTCAGGAAACTTGGGATGAACGCCATTCCCGATGTCCTCGTTGGTGCGTTCGTCGGGGCACTCACCGCCATAGTCGCCATCATTATCTTCGATCTTGCCAAGGATCGGATCTCACTTCGGATCCGCGACAACTTCCGGAATGTGCCGTGGTGGTTTGTTGGCGCCGGATTGGGGACCAGTGCCGCCCTGATCCTCCAATTCCTGGCCTACTTCGAACTGCCGGCGTGGACGGTGAGTCTTCTCCAGGGGACCCAGGCAATGTGGACGCTCGTTTGGAGCTTTCTGTTTCTTCGCCGTGAGGAGCGCCTCTCCTGGCGACTCGCCGCCGGGATCATCCTGGTGGTGGGTGGAGTGTCGATCATCACCGTCCAGGGAACAGGATGACCATGAACCAACCAGACCGACTGGCCACCATGGAACGATCAGGAATCCGCCGCATCATGGAGCGAGCCCGGAAACGCCCCGGAGTGCTCCGTCTCGAACTGGGTGAACCAGACTTCGACACCCCACCCCACATCATCGAAGCAGCAGCCCAAGCAGCCAGGGATGGGCACACCCGCTACGCCCCGGCAGTCGGAATCCCCGAGCTGCGTGATGCCGCATCCGACAAGCTGGCGAGGGTCAACGGCATCGAGACACCACCGGAGTCGATAGTGGTCACTGCTGGTGCCGTGAACGGAATACTGAACTCACTGATGGCGCTCACCTCACCAGGTGATGTCGTCGGCATCCCCGATCCGGCATGGCCCAACTACGTCAACCTGGCCCGTTCCCTCGGCTTGGGTGTTGTTCGCTATCGACTTGACCCTTCGACGAACTTCAAAATCGATCCTGCCGCAGTCGCCGAGGCAATCGATACCACGGACGGCGTGCAAGCGGTGATCATCAATTCCCCATCCAACCCGGTGGGCTCGACATGCGACAGAGACACCGCGGTGGCATTACTCGATCTGTGCCAATCAAGGGGGGCGGTGCTCCTCTCCGACGAGTGTTACGACCAGATCGTCTTCGAGGGCGAGCACGTCAGCCCCTCATCTCTGGGGAATGATTCTGACGTGGTGAGTGTGTTCTCACTCTCCAAGACTTATGCCATGACGGGATGGCGGGTCGGATATGTCACCGGTCCGTCGCATCTCATGGAGAGGATTGCGCGAGTTCAGGAAGTGTGGAACAGCTGCTGCAACAGCATCGCCCAGTGGGCGGGTGTGGCCGCATTCACCGGGGACCAGGACTGTGTCACCAGGATGGTGGCCGCCTATCGGGACCGGCGCGATGTCGCCCTTGAGGCTCTGGAGGAGAACGGTCTCAGGGGGTGGCGACCCATGGGGGCTTTCTACATAATGATCGATGTAGGTGACCGGGACTCTGACGCATTCGCCGAGTCCCTGGTCGATGACCACGATGTGGCCGTGGCACCGGGGAGTACATTCGGCAGTGTCTCGGCAGGAATGGTGAGGATCTCCCTTGCATCATCACCGGAGACGATCGTCGGAGGCATCGGCCGCATCGCCCGGGGCGTGGCTAGCATCTAGGAATCCGGTTGACCCTCAATGAGTCACGGATGTCCACCGCATCCGACACCGAACTCCTGGCTTGGAGCGTCTCTCCAGGCCATCCGGTCTGCTCATCGAATCAGCATCCACACCCAATCCATGGGTATTTCATGGATCACCCCGACACCTCTCGGACTGACCTGGATTCATTGTGCTACTCCTGCCACATACTGCCCAAAGCCCGGCTCCTCCATAACCTGACGATCTCGGGCGATGACGGTTCCACGGAGCATCGTGAGATTCACGACCCCCGTGATGGTGCGTCCCAGGTACGGGGTCCAACCAACCTTGGTCTGGAGGCCCTCGTCGGTGAGGGTGTGGCGCGCCCCAGGGTCGACTAAAACGAGGTCGGCATCGCTGCCTGGGAGCAAGGAACCCTTGCGCGGCCATAACCCGAGCAGCCGAGCCGGCTCCTCGGACAGCAGTGCCACGGCGCGTGAGAGGGGGAGTCGCCCCGCCGCTACGTCAGACAACACGATCGAGTAGAGCCAGTCGTACTGGGGCGAGCCCATCCCGGCACTCCAAGCGTCGTTGTCCTGTGCGGCAACTTCATCGAGGGTGTGGGGGGCGTGGTCCGAGTCGATCATGTCGATTGTTCCGTCGTTGAGCGCCGCCCATATGGCTTCGATTCGAGCAGGATCCTCCGTCACGTATCCGGCCGGACACACCCGCCCTTTTCCATTCTGAAGCTCGGATCGCGTCAGTTGGTAATATTTGGGATCGACGGCGGCCGTGACCCGTTGCCCCCGATCTTTAGCGGCACGGATTAGCTCGAGGCTCCCCTGGGAGTGCGTATGCACGAGCTGGAGCCGGACACCTGTCATGAGCTGGAGCTCGATGAGTACGCCGACCGCCGTCTTCCAGATGGCATCGGTGGTGTAAATCTGACTGAAAGTATCCCAGTTGTGGGGGCTTCCGGTCTTCCACGCCCTCTCTGAGAGAGCATCGAAAATGGCCTGGTTGAATGGATGGACGAGACAGGGCACCCCGACATCGCTAACTGCCTCGAAGATGTCGAGAATCGATCCTTCGTCGTTAACGGCCAATCTGGGATCGTGGGGATATGCGCCCGAGACCTGATAGAACTTGAAGCCAGTAGCCCCCGCGGCTGCCATCTTCGGGATCTGATCGAGTTTGGTCGGCGCTACCCAATGGCCCCAGTCGATCACGGACTTGCGGGCGGCGTCCTCACGTTTCGCTTCGAACAGCTCAACAGTATCCGTAGGTGGCTCGACGTTTGGCATGTCGATCATCGTGGTAACACCCCCCACGGCAGCAGCTCGGGAGGCCGTCGTAAGGTCCTCCTTGTGGGTGTAACCGGGATCGCGTGTGTGGGCGTGGGTGTCGATTATGCCTGGCAGCACGAGCTGGCCAGTGGCATCGATTGTCTCGCCAGCCTCCGCGTCCGATCCTGGTGTGACCATTCCGACGACAACCCCACCATCGATGAGGATGTCGTTCCGTTTGAGGTCTCCGCCGACGTAGACGGATCCACCGTGGATTCGGGTTTGGCTTATCCCCATTCCTCGTTCGTCGCCTCCTCTGACGTCCTTGAGAAAAACCTTGACATGAAGATAGAAGTGGACTGTATATTAAACACAGAAGGTGAGCGCGGAAGTTTGACAAGATGGCGACGGAGGTTGATATGTCCACACTTAATCGGAAACGAATCGGGCGCAATTTCAGGTTCATTGGGGTGATCGTTGTGTTGCTGGCTGGGTGCGGGGGAACAGACGGGAGTCTTGAGACGACGGAGGCAACCACAACACAGACGGCTGACGCAACCACAGCGGGTCCTGACACCACGACCGAGACTCCGGAAACGACGCCCTCGGGAGTTACCGAAACGACGGTGAACCACAGTGAACTCGAATCCACCAACTTGCGTCTAGCTACTTCGCCACCGTCATTCGACACGATAACTGATGCCTACTGGCTGCAACTTCTAGAGGAGGCTGGCATTGAGGTGGAGACGTTCGAGTTCGAGACCTCACCAGATACGGTAAGGGCCGTGGCGGCAGGTGAGGGGGACCTCGTCAACACCAGTCCCCTCGCAATCATGCAGTACATCGAGGCCTCGGACGGTGGTTTGCAAGTGATCGCGGTGGAGCTGTTGAAGACCGATTACTACCTGATGTCAACCCCAGAAGTCGGCTCGCTGGAGGATCTCGAAGGTCAGATCGTGGGTATCTCGGAGCCGGGTGATCTTTCCGATTCCCTCACCAGGGTAGTTCTCGAAGAAGCCGGGATCGATGTGTCCTCGATCGAGTTCGCTCAAATCGGTGGGACGAGCGCCCGTGTCGCCGCCCTCGCTGACGGCCAAATCCAGGCGGGTGCTGCACACGCTGCCGACGGTCTCGCCGCTGCCGAGGAGTTCGGGTTGCAACCGCTGGCGCGATATGTCGATTACGTTCCCGACTATGCCCAGCGGTTCTTGGCGGCAACCCCGGAATGGTTGGAAGAGCACCCTGCGTTGGCGCAGTTCCTGGTCGACACCCTCATCGAGGCACAACGTTGGGCACAGGAAGACAAGGACGCCTACATCGCCCTGTCCGAAGAGGTCGTGGAAGGACTTCCCGCAGAGATCAGTAGCGACGTGTACGACCTGTTCGCCGACGAGGGATTCTTCGCCGTTAACGGTGGTATGAACATGATCGATCCCACGGCCCAACTTGAGCAGCGCCAGGGCAACCTGAGCGATGATCTGCCAGATAGGAGCACCTGGGTCGATCCGACCTATGTGGAGGATTATCTCGGACGAGTTGGGGAATACTGAATGCTCTGGCCACGTCAACCCCTCGGAAGTCCACGCCGAGAGAAGGTCTCATGGGGTGGACAGCATCCACCCTGAGGACCGAGCACCCACTCATCCGATGCTCGAGGTTACGTCGCTCGGAAAGAGGTTTCCCCGACTGGATGTCCCGGTACTCCGAGATATCAACCTCTCAGTTCCCAGTGGTGGTTTCGTCACGGTCATTGGCCCAAGTGGGTGTGGGAAGACGACGCTCCTCAGGATCGTTGGTGGGCTAGAAGGTGCCACCAAGGGCAAGATCACCGTTGACGGCGAACCGAGTCTCGGTCCAGCGAGGAACAAGACGATGGTATTCCAACACTTCAACCTGTTCCCGTGGAGGACTGCCCTGAGCAATATCGTCTACGGTCTCGAGCTCCAAGGAGTCAGCGAGGACGAGCGAACGGACCGAGCCAGGCATTATCTCGATCTAATGGGTCTCAATAGGTTCGCTGACCACTATCCATCCGAGCTTTCGGGAGGCATGCAACAACGTGTGGGCATCGCCCGCGCTCTCGTGGTGGAGCCACAACTCCTGCTCATGGACGAGCCTTTTGGTGCCCTAGATGCTCTAACCAGAGAACGTTTGCAGACTGAGCTGCAACGAATCTGCGCCCACGCCGAGGTGGCCGTTCTGTTCGTCACACATTCCATCGACGAGGCGATTTACCTCTCCGATGACGTGTTGGTGATGGGCACGAGGCCAGGGCGAATCGTGAAATCTATCTCGATCGAGCTGCCCCGGCCCCGGTGGACCTACGACGTTCGCGCCGATCCGCGTTTCGCTGAGATTCGTACCCAGCTCTGGGCGGAGCTTGAAGTGGAGCTCAGAGAAGGAACTGAGGATCTGCCGGGGGCCATCGAATGACGGATCCGCTTGATCCGGCAAGAGGTGCTTCACCGCAGGGGAGATCATGGCTCGCGAATGAGCAACTCCTCCGTCTCGCCTCCGTGGCAGTTGTACTCGTGCTCTGGGAGATCGTGGGGCGTCCCAACGCAGCGTTGATCACCTATCCAACTGCGGTTCTCCAGGCGGCGTGGGAGGTCCTGGTCGTTGAGCGCGAGCTACTCGAAGCGTTCGGCGAGTCTCTGTACGGGTATGTGATCGGCTATGCGGCTGCGATGTTCCTTGGTGCCGGTCTCGGCTTCTTGATGGGCCACGCGCGAAGTATCGATATAGCCCTGCTGCCCTATGTGAACTCTCTCTACGCAACACCTCGTATAGCGCTCATTCCTCTGCTGGTTCTCTGGGTAGGGATCGGCTTCGGCCTGAGAGTGACAATCGTTCTTCTCAGCGCCGTATTCCCGATCATCATCACCGTCAGAGAGGGCTCAAGAAGGGTAGCAAGCGAGTACATCGATGTGGCGCGCTCATTTGTGGCGAATGGGTGGCAGATGTGGCGTACCGTGGTGCTCCCGGGGTCCCTCCCTTATTTGTTCTCTGCTCTCCGAATCGGTGCGCAACGCTCGCTTATCGGGATCGTCGTCGCCGAATCCTTGGCTGCGGTGACCGGCACTGGGCGGATGATTCTTCGCTATGGCCAATTCTTTCAGACTGACAGATTGCTCGTCCCCATCCTCGTCATCGGCTTCTTCAGCATCTTTATGACTGCGGCCATCAATCGTCTCCAGCGCCGCGTCGCCCCATGGCAGAGGCGTGGTCGATGACTAGGGGCGGGTGCAAGCGAACGTCGGACAGCGCCGGCACGACGGTCTCGGTTATCGAAGCAGGTATTCCCGATCCGGGTCGTGACATGGTCTTCTCGGAGACACGGATCGGTGTCTGGTCGATTCGGGCGGGGACGCTTGCGATACTGCTCGTCTCGTGGGAGTTCTATGGTCGGTCTGCCAATCCGGCACTATTCGTGCCGTTCACTGGTGTGGTGTCAGCGTTTGTGGACATGGCCCTGGTCTCGAATGAGCTCTGGCTAGCAACCCTCGACAGTGCCAGGGCAATGTTCATCGGATTCGCAGTCGCCATTCCAATCGGAACTGCTCTGGGATTGTTGATTGGTCGTTACAAGATCGTCGAATATGTCCTCGACCCCTACGTGTCCTTCCTCTATGCACTCCCCATGGTGGTGTTGATACCACTGCTGATCATATGGATCGGGATCGGCACTCCGGCACGGATAATCATCGTGTTCCTCGAGTGTGTGTTCCCGATCATTATCAACACCACCATCGGCAGTCAGCAGGTCCCACGCAGTCTGCTCGACACCGCATCGTCGTTCGGCGCTTCGGAGCGGCAGACGATACGGACGGTGGTGGTCCCATCCATGCTTCCCTACATATTTACCGGAGTCCACGTCGCCATTGGGACGGCTCTCGTGGGAATGCTGCTGGCCGAGATGCTGGTAGTCCTCAGGGGTTTGGGAGGGTTAATCGTGACCGCTTCCAATTCCTATCAACCGGCGAGGGTGATAGTCACATTGTTCGTTCTGGTCGCCGAGAGTCTGTTGTTGGTTGGTTTAATGGGACGGCTTCGTAATCGACTGATGCCTTGGAGCCAACAGCATGGGCGTGTCGGTGGGTAGCGGGCGAGGGGCTAGAAGAAGGTGGATGACCGTCGATGGAGGAATGCAATGAGCGACCCAGACAGATTGAAGGACGTGTATGTGGCGGATCCCGAGACCGCTCCACCGAGACCGATGGCCCGGAGCGGAGGGCGTTCCGTCAAGCTCATTGATCCCGGCGTCGGCTCTTCAAGCCTGGATCTGCACCTCAACATCCTCGAGCCGAATGGCGATCGGGACGACGCTCCATTCCACCTCCATACGAACGCCGAGAATGTTTATGTCGTCGTCACCGGCCGCCTCGGCCTCCGACTCCAGGACAGGGACATCTTCGTCGAGACAGGCCAGGCAGTCCTCATCCCACCAAACCTCCCGCACGCGGTGTGGAACCCGGGCTTAGCCGAGGCACGGCTTATCGAGATCTATTCTCCGCCTGGAGCTGATTTCGTCAGAGTCGATAGGCCCAATTGAGTGGTGGTTGCGACCTGATTGGAGGGCTGGAGCATGAATAGTGAAGTAGGTCACCCTCGTGAGTATGGGGTCTTGCTACCGCATTTCGGCGAGCGTGCTGGAAGAGAGGCACTACTTGATGGCGCATTGCTCGCCGAGTCTGCCGGCTTCGATGCCGTCTGGGTAAGGGACCATGTGGTCTTTCACCCTCATCATCACGAAGGGCAGGATCGTACCTTTGTCGATCCCTTTGTCGTGCTGTCAGCAGTGGCTGCTGTGACGGAGTCCATCACACTGGGCACGGGTTGTCTGATCCCGCACCGGCACCCTGTCCACACGGCTCTCTTATTGGGTTCCCTGGCGAAGATCGCCGGTTCTGACCGAGTCATCGTTGGATTCGGGCTCGGTTCATTCGACCACGAATTCGAGATCGTTGGTATGGGCGGGTGGGATCGACGCGTTGTGATCGAAGAGCAGGTCGAGATCCTGCGAAAGATGTGGACAGGAAAGACTGTCAGCCACGATGGCGAGTATTACGAGTTCTCCGATGCCGACATCCACCCCACGCCCCAACGGAACAACCTGCCCATCTGGTACGCCGGTACAAGCCTGGCCTCGGTACGGCGGGCCGCCGAGTATTGCGACGGTTGGATGCCTGGTCGGATGCCACGCCGGAGCTTCAAGAACCGCGTCCAGCGTTTAGCAGAGCTGGCACATAAGGCCGGGAAACCAATGCCTGCTACGGGTGTGATCCCTTACGTCAGTCCCGGTAAGACCAAAGGGAGTGCGGTCTCGACCTTCGATCTTGGTGGCCTCATCGAGGAAGCCCGGAACCGCTACACCCGCCCCGACGGAGGTGAGATCACGGAGCTTGAGGATCTCGACGGTGCTCTCATCGCCGGCCCTCCCGAGCAGATTGCCTCGGAGGTGTTGGCCTACCACGACGTCGGCTGCGATCACTTCATCTTCGACCTGCGACTGAGATTCCATGACTGGCTAGAGACACTTCAAATGATCGGAGAGGAGGTCGTTCCACTGCTCCGTCGTGAATCCGCCTGGTGAGGCGTGGCAACCCAATAAACCCAACAGCCAACAAGCCAGCCTCCTCGCGCTGCGGGACCGTGACCGAGCCAAACCGTCGAAGGCCTACGATCCGAATTTTGGCAACATCATCGCTAACCAACAATTGCTCTATCCCGAATAGAAAATGTTTGACGTCGGGGACGCCCAGGGTTAGTTTGACATTATCTGAATGTCAAGAGATCTTGGAGATCCGTACCAACGACGGAGGTCGCAGATGTTGGTCCTAAAACGGAGTCGAATCCTTGCGTTGGCCATATGCGCATCCGTGGCGCTGGGCGGTTGTGGAAACAACACTCCAAGCAGTGAGTCTGCTCCTACCTCCGCCGCAGGTGCCTCCGCGGGAGTCCCGTCGACAAACGTCCAGACCTCGAATGAGGGTCCAGAGCTGATCGATGTCGAGATGAGACTTGACTGGCTTTTTCACGGACCGAATATTGGTTTCATCGTGGCGGAAGCCAAGGGCTTCTATCAGGACCAAGGTCTTAGGGTGAATGTGGAGTCCGGCCAGGGTTCAGGCACGACAGCCCAGCTGGTGGCGAACAAGTCTGCGATGTTCGGCTTCGCTGATGGATATGCAGTCTCCCAGACGATCGCGCAAGGGGCAGACATCAAGTACGTGGCTGGTATTTATCGCAGTAACCCAAACGGGATCACGACCGTGGGAGAAACGATGATCACCGAGCCAATGGACCTGCTCGGACTGCAGATCGGTTTACCACCTGGGAGTAGCCAGGCTCAGCAGTGGTCGGCATTTATCGAGGGCTGCGAACTCGATGAAGCTGAAGTTGAAACAGTGAGTATTGATCCGGGCGCTGCCGTACCAGCACTTTTGGAAGGTCGTATAGAGGCTCTGGCGGGGTATGTTCAGGGTTATGCCCCGGCAGTCGAGAATGCCGGGAAGCAGAGCCATTCTTTCTGGTTCACAGACTGCGGTGTCACAGCCGTGAGTAACGGGATCATCGTCCACAATGACACGATCGAAGGGGATCCGGATCTAGTGGACCGTTTCGTCGCAGCGAGCATTAGGGGATTCCTCTATGCGAGGGAGAACCCTGACGAAGCGGCCGAGATTCTGCTGGAGTACTCGCCGGAATTCCAAACCGAGGTGGCCCTGCGAGAGATGGAGATCTCATGGGATACCTGGGTTCCTCCGTCGACCTCCGGCCAGCCGCTGGGGTGGACCGCCGAGGAGGATTGGATTGCAATGTTGGAGATCCTGGCCACAAGTGGAGGCGTTGAGAACCCTCCCGCTCCAGACGACGTATTCACAAACGAGTTTATTCCTGAGGGTGACGAGTTTGTCCCTCCTCAGCCATAGAGCCGCCCAGAGTCCAATCCCGAGCGGACCGACGATTCATCCCGGGCTAGGTCTGTGACGAACCAAGTCCGACCAGTGAGTGCCTCGCCACCAGAGCCATTCTGGGAGTCTCCACCGGCTCGTTCTGTGGGCCTGCTCTGTCTTTGCTCGTATCGTCCGACTGCGCCGCCATCTAGGCACCACATCCGCGAATGGGGGGGATTTGGTTGGCGGAGTTCCAGCGCACTCTTCGCAGAGGCTCGAGCTTCCGTCAGTGCGAGGCCTTGGGTTCGATGATTCAACACGGTCGGCGACTGACGCCAACGGTGCTACTCTTCGCTGGCTTTCTCCTCGCGTGGGGGCTCTCCGTGAGAGCATTCGGCATTCCTCAATACATCGTGCCCGCTCCGCAGGATGTCGCAAACTCCCTTGTTGATAGTTGGGGAACCCTGATGGAACACTCGTTGGTTACGCTATTGGAGGCTCTCCTCGGCTTCGCGTTAGCGGTCGTTATCGGCATTCCCTTGGCGATACTCATTGTGTTCTCTCCGCGATTCGAGCGAACCCTCTATCCCGCCCTCGTTGCATCCCAGGCCGTCCCAAAGATTGCATTGGCGCCTCTGTTCATCGTGGTCCTTGGGTTCGGCATCGTGCCAAAGGTCCTGATGGCATTCCTCATTTCATTCTTCCCCGTGGTGATCGACACCACCGTTGGCCTGCGATCGATAAGACCAGAAATGATTCATCTATCGCGATCTATGGGAGCGGGACCGGTGTTGACCTTCACCAAGGTCCGATTCCCCAGTGCCCTCCCTAGCGTGCTCGGAGGCCTGAAGATCTCGATATCTCTAGCCGTGGTGGGGGCGGTGGCAGCGGAGTTCGTTGGCTCCGACGCTGGGCTAGGGCATCTCCTGGTTGTCACCACCGGTCTTCTCGACACCCCGTTGTTGTACGCAGCACTGGTTCTCGTGTCGGTGATCGGCATAGGCTTGTTCAGCGCGGTTGTTCTTGCCGAGCGTGCTCTGATCCCATGGCACGTGTCCCACCGAACGGGTGGTGAACACCATTGAGCACCGAAGAATTGACGGAGGAGGGGTTCCGTCAACGCCACCCGCTGATCTCAATCCGGAACGTCTCGAAGGTGTACGAGAGTCGAACTGGGCCACTACATGCCGTAGACAGGGTGACTTTCGACGTGACGGACGGGGAGTTTGTTTCTGTTGTGGGTCCCAGCGGTTGCGGTAAGAGCACCCTATTGATGATGATTGCTGGCCTCTTCGCAGCCACCGAAGGAACCCTCGAAATCGGCGGCACCCGTGTTACTGAGCCATATACCGATATCGGAATCGTGTTTCAACAGGACCTCTTGATGGACTGGCGGGATGTCATGGGGAATGTCTTGATCCAAGCCGAACTCCGCAGGCTACGGTCTGCCGATTACATCGACACAGCCAAGGACCTGCTGGCTTCGGTCGGACTTGCCGGATTCGAAGACAAGTATCCCTTTGAACTCTCGGGTGGTATGCGTCAACGCGTGGCTTTGTGCCGAGCTCTGGTACACGACCCCAAGGTGCTGCTCATGGACGAGCCCTTTGGCGCCCTTGATGCGTTGACCAGAGAAAGAATGACCTACGACCTGCAGAGGATCTGGCAAGCCTCGGAAAAGACCGTCGTCTTCATCACCCACAGCATCGCAGAAGCCGTGTTCCTATCGAACCGCATTGTTGTGATGTCCCCCCGACCCGGCCAGATTGTCGAAATCATCGATGTTCCCATTCCACGACCCCGAGTTATCGAAACACAAGAGTCGGCTGCATACGGTCGCATCGTGACCCGGATCCATCACCTGTTCCGGGATATGGGGGTGTTCACATGACGTCGTGCACGCGACCCAGTGCACCCACGGAAACCACGAGACCTCTCATAAGTTTCACGAGATTGAAATCAGGGTGCTCAAGGGATCGAGGTTCGCCCCGACGTGAACTCAGCCTTGCCGCCCAGGAGCATACGAACCGAGCAGGAACAAGGAGGCAGCCATGGCCGACCTTACCGGACCATTAGATCCCGCGAAGACCGCGATCATAGTGATCGACGTACAGAATGATTTCTGTTCGTCGGGTGGCTATATGCACCGGGAGGGCCACCCTCTCGAAATGGTCGAAGATGCCATCCCTGCGATCAAGGATCTCCTGGTGGGGGGTGCGGCCGCCGGCGTTCCCCGCATCTTCTTCCAAGCAAACTACGCAACCAAGTACAACTGGTACCTATCGTCCGCGTTCCTAGATCGGGCGCGCCGTTCTAATCCTCAAGGTGGCCACGTTGCCTACGGCGTCTGTGAGGAAGGATCGTGGGGCTTCGAAATCGTCAACGAGATCCGGCCAACCGGAGCGCCGGACGAAATCGTGATCAAGAAGCATCGTTACAGCGCTTTCGTTGGCACGGAGCTTGACCTTATTCTGCGGAGCCGCGGTATTGAATCGCTGGTAATGACCGGTGTTGCAACCAACGTATGCGTCGAGTCAACCGCTCGCGACGCCTTCATGCGGGACTATCACGTGGTATTGGCCTCGGATTGCTGTGCCACCTACTCGGAAGAGGAGCATTTGGCAACGCTCGCAAACATTCGCCAGTACTTCGGCCAGGTCGTTAATTCAGAGAGTGTGCTGCAAGCATGGCGATCAGCCCACCTCTCCCACCCTGCTGGATGATGATCCATGCCCGTTGATGCGACATACCTGAGAACGATCGAGCATTGGCGTGTTCGATTTGAAAGCGTCGGGGTTCCAGGATCATCGATCGATTCGGTGGTGACGAACCTGGACGACTGGTCGGATTGGCCGCAACTCTGGAAACAGCTCGGCGACAAGGAGGTTGCCTACGCCGTCGACCAAGAGGAGAGAGGGCATGACATCACCGCCTCGGCTGGCTGGTATCGGGCCGGTCTCTACTATCACTACGGACTATTCGTTCTTTTCGATAATGAACCCGTACGGTCCCAGCTCGTCGACGCAAAGCTCGCAGCATTTTCGAACGCCTTTCGTGGCATGCATCCAGGTGTGGAGCAGGTCACCTTAGAGAGTGCCGCTGGCGTACTCCATGCGAACGTGAGACGACCGGACACGTCCGAACCTCCCCCCGTAGTTATCATCCTGCCTGGTGCGGACTCTTCGAAGGAAGAGTATGTCGGGTTCGAGGACCTCCTCCTGGATAGGGGTCTCGCCACGATTTCGGTCGACGGCCCCGGCCAAGGCGAAACCAGGCATCGGGGAGTCGGGTGGCGTTTCGACTATGAGACAGCGTTCCCGGCGGTCATCGACTTCGTCCGTTCCTCCGATGAACTTAGGACTGATGGTATTGGGCTCATCGGCTTCAGCTTTGGAGGCTATCTGGCCCCGCGAGTAGCGGCTCTCTGTCCTGAGATTATTGCGACAGTTAGCCTGGGAGGGTGCTTCGATCTCTCCGGATGGGATGACCTTCCTCCTCTTTTGAAGGCCGATCTCATGTATCTGTTCGAGATTCCTGACGAGGAGGAAGTACGCCGCCGTGCCACCGATGAGGTGACCCTGAGGGACTCCCTCCCAGGGGTTCGCGGAGACCTTCTTGCCGTTCATTCGACAGCCGATCGCATCTTCTCTCATCAAAACGCTCGGGCGATGAAGGAGCTAAAGCCAACAACCGAGGTTGTGATTTACGAAGGCGGAGACCATTGTTGTCACAACCGATCTCATCACGCCAAACCAATGATGGCGGATTGGCTCGCGGACCATTTGGGTTGATTACGTCAGCCGCGACAGAGGTGATGGCATTGACGCCTGCGATCTCGATGCTGTGACCGAGTTTGTGGAAGAGGCTCGCGCTCCAGATGACGGAGGACGTATCGCAGGGTGCGCGCCGACCCCATGTCGAGCCATTGCAGGTCGTCTATGGCCAGAACCATTGGCCGGCCTCAACGAGATGGCGGATCAGATCGAGCAACCGTCTCCCCCGTTGCGCCGGGTCAATACCCACCGAGAGGACGTCGTCTTCGGGGTAGTCGGCGACGAGATCGCCAAGGCCCACGAGTGCCAGGGGCATTTCCTCCGATGCGCACCTGCCCTGAGGATCTGATACTCCGTCGCATTCGCGGCTTCGATGCCGGCCCGCCAAAGGGCAGCCTTGCCCATACCTTGCTCCCCCAAGATGATCAGGGCCCGAGGACCGGATACCAGCCCATCGAAGAACCGACCGATCTGGGACAGTTCTCCCCTCACGCCCCACCACGCCCGGCAGGGGACTCAACTTCTCAATCGCGGTGTCCACTCGATTCGATCTTACGCGCAAAATCGTCGCCGGTACCGCTTCAACAGCTTCCTTCCTGTGGTGTCCCCCCGAGATGCGTCGGAGTCTGCCCGATCTCTGATGAGAGTCTTACCTGGTCTCAGAGAGAAGGATCACCAAGCCAGCCGATTTGATACCCCGGGGGTCTACCGAGCCCAGGGCCCTCCTGCAAACCCCTTGGGCGGGCGGGCAGGACTGGAACACCCAACCTACGCCTCATTGAATGGGGTGCTTCGCTACAAGACCAGTGCCCCAGGACCGGCACGCAGATACCGTCCCCCCGAGCAATCACCCGGAGTGGGCGGACCCCTGCGTCGTTTGCAGCCGATTACTCGGTACGGGTCCGGCCCACTCGGGTGAGGTCGTCGTCATAACCACCGGCCGAATCAGTACGGGGGGCTGCTGCCGTACACCTGTGGTCGGAACTCGAGGAAACGGGCAAAGAACGAACCCATCTCGTCGCGACTCACCGGGTCGTCGGGGCAGTACTCGTCGTTGGTGGGTGGGTTGCATCCCAGTGTGATACCCGAGGTGGCCAAAGCATCGATGTCATTCTCGTGGACGCTGTCGTCGTCATCGGTAAAATAGGTCATCACCGGCACCATCCGTGAGGGCCAAGGTCCGCACCAGGAACGAGGCCATCTCCCCACGAGTCACCGTCTCGTCCGGGCAGAACTGATCGTTGTCGGGAGGGTTGCAGCCCTGGGTGATCCGCACTGCGGCGATGGCGTTGATGTCATCGTGGAAGATGCTGTCGTCATCATCGGTGAAGAAGTTGTCGCTCACTTCCACCAGATTGAAAGCCCGTCGCAGGAACGCCGCCATCTGACCACGGGTGATGTCGTCACCGGGGCAGTACTCGTCGTTGTCGGGTGGGTTGCAGCCCTGGGTGATCCCAGGAGCGGCGATCGCTTCGATGTTTCCCTCGTGGACGTTGCCGTCGTCGTCGGTGGCGAAAACGCCTCTTCGATCGCTAGCGACTGTCCCTCTGTACCCAGCAGGCCTGGGGCCGGGATCGCCGCGGGATTGCCCACGGACTGATGGCACATACAGATGAGCAATCTCACACATCCTGAACGACGGCGCCGGGGTGTTCGGCGCCAGTGTCAACGGTGCCCACGTAATCGGTAGGTTGTTCAATTGCGATTAGTTGCCATCTATGGTAACTTGCTGCTATGCAATTCGGTGAGCTTCTGGAGACCGTGGGAGATCTGCCCTTGTTCCGGAGCAGCCTCCTGTTAGCCGGTGATCGTGACCCTTCCGATGTTCGTCGTCAGCTCTCCCGTTGGACGGCATCGGGGAAGATCCTCCAGCTGCGTCGCAACCTTTATCTACTTGCGAGGCCTTGGCGTCGGGTAGACCCTCATCCCTTCCTGGTCGCCAACGAGCTTCACACTCCGTCCTATGTGGGCCTGCAATCGGCGCTGGCTTACCACGGGCTGATTCCGGAGGCGGTGCCGGTCACCACCTCGATCACCAGCGGGCGCCCCATGCAGTTCGACACACCGGTGGGCCGATTCGTCCACAGACACATCCACCCGACAGTGTTCTTTGGATATCGTCGCACCCCCGTGTTCCGTGACCAGAATGCACTCGTTGCCGACCCCGCCAAGAGTCTACTCGATCTGGCCTACCTGACCCCGCAGGGAGACACCATCGAACATCTGGAGTCCCTCCGTCTCGAAGCCCTCGAATCCATCTCTGAACACGATCTGAGCTCCCACGTCCACCGATGGGACAAACCCAAGATCTACCGCGCAGGCAAGAACATCCTCGGTATGAAGGCGGCCAGCGTCGCAGGTGCGACACCATGAGAGAGGAACTTTACGAGATCGTCCGAGATGCCGACAACCAGACACAAGCCCTGAACGTGGCTCGCGAGTATTTGCAGGCTCGCATTCTGCTGGCGATGCAGGAAGCG
>WHTL01000402.1 GCA_009377735.1 Acidimicrobiia bacterium | reverse complement strand
GTGAAGCCCCCCACACCCCCCGAGCATTCTTCAGTGGTCGCGGTTGTCAGCGTGTTAGGAACCGGGTGCGCCGCAACGCGCAACGATCACACACTCCAAGACGTAAGAGGTCGTGCAGATGCCGTGGTGGCAGGTGGGAAACGCACGCTGCGGCGACTAATCCACCAAAGAAACCCGCAACACGGTAAGACATAGATCGGAACCACCACGAACCCGTGATCCACCCGCCCCGACAGACAGAAACCGGGTGGCGGAGGTGAGGTCGGACAGCCCCGACCACGCGAGAGTGAGGCAGTGGCAGCCGTAGGGGGTCTGGGGGACGGAAGTCCCCCAGAAGTTAGAGTCCCCCAGAAATTTCAGAAGGGGAGGTCGGTGTAGAAGTCGCTTGGCTTTTTGGTGGTCTCTTCTTCTGACTGGGTGGGGATTCCGAGGCGGTCTCTTATGGCGTCGTAGCCACCGTCCTCGAGCTCCTCGGCCAGTTCAGCTCCGCCGGACTCGACGATCTTGCCGTCCAACATGACATGGATGCGGTCCGGGGTCAGATAGCGGAGAATGCGGGAGTAGTGGGTGATCATCAGCGTGGCGATCTCGGGGGAGCGCATTTCCTCCACCGCTTCGGCCACCTGCTTCACTGCGTCGATATCGAGACCGGAGTCAATCTCGTCGAGGAGAGCCACCCGGGGCCCAAGCACCGCAGCCTGGAAGATCTCGGACCGCTTCTTCTCCCCACCCGAGAGGTCGTCGTTGAGGGATCGGTTCAGGAAGTCCGTCATGTCGAACCTCGCAGCCTCGGTCTTGATCCGTCCCTCGATCGTCGACCTGTCCATGCCCCGCTCGGAACCCGCTTCGACGAGGAACTCGTAGAGTCGGACACCTGGGACCTCGGTGGGATACTGGAATCCCTGGATGAGCCCCATGATGGATCGCTCGGTAACGTCCTTGTCGAGGAGCTCCTCGCCGGCGAGCTTCGCCGAACCTGAAACCTCGTAGTCGGGGCTACCCGTGAGAACGTGACACAGGGTGGACTTCCCGGATCCGTTGGGCCCCATGATGGCGTGGACCTCACCGAAGGGAACTTCGAGGTCGAGACCCTTGAGGATCTCGATGTCTCCAATTGAGGCGTGCAGGTCTTCGATCTTCAGTGCAATAGTCATTGGTCCTCCAATAGGAGATAGACATCGTCATCCTCCACGACGACGTTGTAGCTGGGAACAGGGTCGGTGGCGGGGAGGCTGAGGACTGCCCCGGTGCGGACATCGAATGCAGAGCCATGTTTGGGGCATTCCACTTCGTCGTCGAAGAGATCGCCCTCGGAGAGTGATGCCTCCTCATGGCTACAGCGATCGCCGATAGCAAAAATCTCGTCATCCACCCTGAACAAGGCGATCCGGAGGGTGTCGGTGTCGACACGCAGCCCGGTTTCGGTGGGGATGTCCTCCGTGGAGGCTAAACGAATGCGGTTCACGAGGATGTTGTAGCCGCTGACTCTTGGCTGGCCCGTATGAATCGCTCGGTGAAGATACCTTCCACCAAGTCATTGAATTCCGTAATGGGCAGGCGGTCCATCGCCTCCCTGAAGAACCCCTTCATCAGAAGTCTCTCAGCCCGCTCACGGGACAGACCCCGGCTCATCAGATAGTAGAGGTTCGCCTCTTCGAGAGGCCCGACCGACGAACCGTGTCCGCAGATCACATCATTGTTTAGGATCTCGAGGTTGGGCACGGAGTGGGCCTTTGCTCCGTCGGAGAGGACCAGGTTGCGGTTGGTCTCGAATGCGGAGGTGCCGGCGGCATCCTCTTCTATCCGAAGCAGACCCGTGAACACGGACTGGGCCTCGTCCTCCACCGCTCCCTTGAGGAAGACATCACTCGAGGTGTTCCTACCGATATGGTTCATCACCATCCGGTAGTCCATTGTCTGGTCGCGCTCTCCGAAGAAGACACCGATCACCTCCGACGACGAACCGTTGCCCTCCATCTCGATGGTGATATCGAGACGACCAATGCGACCGCCCAGTCCCACCTCTCCCAGGCGGACATTCCCGTCCCGTCCGATGCGAACCCGTTGGTGGACCACACCCACGCTCTCGGCGCCAAATCCCTGGACTTCGAGAAAACGGAGCCGGGCGCCGTCTCCCACGTCCAAGAAGACGTCGGGAACGGTATGGGTGCTGGTCTCCCCCCGGTGCACGAGGATCACGGCGGCCTCACTGTTGGAACCAAGCTCGACCACGAGTCTGGGAAAAGAGATCACACCGGTCTGTGTGCTCTGCATATCGACGATGAGGGGCGTCTCGGAGACGTGATTGTCGGGGACACGCACCCATACGCCATCGGTGCCGAAGGCGGCGGCAGCAGCCGATAGTTTGTTCCTCTCCGGCTCCGCTGCCCGCATGGGGAGGGTGTCGAGCTCGGCGAGACGATGGACCTCCACGTCCGTATCGTCGATAGCGGTGACGATCCCGTCGATGATGGTGATACGGGGGCGGTCACCCAAAGTGGACATGAAGCGACCATCGGAGATGGGCTCCCCTGCCTCTGTAGCTGGGGTTAGATCGTCGAGATCGAGGTCCAGGTTGACATAACGCCAATCTTCCAGAGCCTCGGTCGGCATTTCTGTGGTGTCGAAGACCTCGAATGCAGCCTTTCGGGCATCGGTATGGCCCGTTGGGGAGGCCGAGATAAGGGTATCGAACGTTGCATTGTCAAACGCGGTCACTCGTCAAACTCCGGGGTGGAAGACTCCCCCTCAATGGTATTTACACCACGGCCTTAGTGCGAAATCGGCGGACCTATAAAAGGTCGACCACCGTCATCCACAGGTCGTCGAACATCGGCTCCGTGAGTTTCCCCGTGAAGGTGTTCTGCTGGGATGGATGGTAGGAGGCCACCAGGGTGGGGCCGTGCTCGAGGTCAACCACCGCGCCGTGCCCAAAGGAGGGTCGGGGTCGGGGGATGGACCATCCCATCTCGGTGCCCACCCTTGCCACATTTGCC
>WHTL01000293.1 GCA_009377735.1 Acidimicrobiia bacterium | reverse complement strand
GAGACGGTTCTCGACCGGCGTGCCGGTAAGGGCGAAGCGGGTCTCGGCTGGGATCTGACGTAGAACCCGCGAGGTGCGGGCGAATGGGTTCTTGATCGCCTGGGCCTCGTCGGCCACGACCATGTCCCAGTCGGCCTCGGCTAGGAGAGGGCCGTCGATACGGGCCACCCCGTAAGTGACCAGGACAATCTCGTCTTCGATCATGTTCTCGAGCGACCGCCCCGTCCCGTGATAGCGGCGCACCGCCACGTCCGGGGCGAAGCGAGCAATCTCACGCTCCCAGTTGCCGATCAACGAAGCAGGGCACACCACCAGCGTCCGGCCCCGCCGCTCAAGATGCAGAGCCAGAAGCTGAACCGTCTTGCCCAGACCCATGTCGTCGGCGAGGATGCCGCCCAGACCGAGGTCGGCCATCTCCGAGAGCCAGGCGAGACCACGTCGTTGATAAGGTCGGAGAGTTGCCTTCAAACCTTCGGGCTCCGGATGCTCTCGGTCCGGGGTCAGGGCACGCAAACGACCGGCCAGTTCAGCGAGGGGACCCTCGACCACTGCCTCCACCGTCTCGTCGTCGATTATCAGCTCGCCACCCAGCGCCGCGGCCAGGGCCTGGCCCGCGCCTATCTCGCGACGGGTGCGCAAGCGGGCGAGCCGGTCGGGGTCGGCTGAAACCCATCTTCCGCGCAACCGAACGACAGGTCGTTTTGCCTCGACGAGGATTGCCACCTCCTCGGCTGTGAGGAGTTCCCCGTCGAGGCTGGCGTGCCAACGTAGCTCCACCAGAGATTCCAGGGTCAGTCCCGCTCCGGTGACGGCGGCGGGGCTTGGTGTGGTCATGGTGGGTTGCAGGTCGACGTTCTTCAGCAACTCGCTTGGCCATAGCACCCCGATCCCTGCCGAGGCGAGATCGTCGACGACCGGACCCAAGAGGTCGCTAACCTCGTCGTCACTCAGGGCCATCTCGGTGGGTAGCGCTTCATCCAGGAGGCGCCCGAGCGGGGGCCAGACCCGTGCTCCCCGGCGCAGGCCCACAAGGAGGGCGTGTTCTGCGTTCCCCAAACGAGACAGCACCAACTCGGGGGCATCCCAAAGGCTGGAGGCGTCCACGGTGAGGCTGGGATCGGTGCGACTGGAGAGAACGAGAGTTGCGGTGAATTGCCCGTCGGGTTCCGACGGTGGCTGGAGACGCAGTGTCACCGCCGCCTCCTCGTCAGCAGCCGTGAGAGCTTCCAGCCAAGGGGTGGCACCATCAAGGGGAGACGGGATGGGGTCGGCGAAGGCAGGCGCTCCCGCTGCCATCGTGGCCGCTGCCGTCCGGGGGAGAAGGTCGGCAACGGCATCGCCAAAGGCGTTCACCATCGAGGAGGGAGAGCTCACCCGCAGCGGCCGAGACCCAGGAACGAGTCGGGCGTGGGCGGCCGCAGGGAGGGCATCGGCCAGACGGCGCAGGTTATGGGTGTCGCCGGGATCGAGAGGTCCCAGCCTCCAGGCATCCCACCCCCCAGGCGACTGGGTGGGGAGGATCCGACCCCGACTCACCAACTCCAACGCCAATTGGGCTGCCGTTGCCCACGCCCGCATCGAAGGACTGCTGTCCTCGGATCCACCAACCTCGATAAGCGGATCGAGAGCCTCGTCTAGGGGAACTCTTCGGACCGGAACCATGCGTCGTCGAAAGCGCGAGCCAGCGGGCAGCACCATTTCGATCTCGGTATCGGCACCATCGATCTCACCATCACCATCCCAAAGGGCCAACCATCCATCGCGGGGAGGATCCCCTGGGACGAATGTCGCCTCCATCCCGGTACCCAGCATCGACGTGAGAGTAGTGCCGATGAGCAACACCGAATCCCACTCGACATGTCCGGAAAGGCGATCCGGGTGAGGACGGGGTGGACATCCCGGTGACGCTCACCGTCACCAACGAGGAATCTCCGCCGACGACGCCTCCTCCCACGACGGAGCCACCCCCAACAACCGGGCCCCCGCCGACGACAGTCCCGCCACCCTCAACGGAGCCGCCACCAACCACTGTCCCCGAACCGGTCCCGGGGGAGACCTTCGGAGATGTTCCGGAAGATCACCTCTTCCATGCGGACATCGAGTGGCTCTCGGAGTCGGGGATCACCTACGGGTGTAACCCGCCCGAGAACACCATGTTCTGTCCCGAGGACACGGTGAGCCGTGGTGAGATGGCCGCGTTCCTCAACCGGGCGCTGGATTCTCCCCGATCCTGAGGAGGACCACTTCGACGACGACAGTGAGTCGGTGTTCGAGGGCGATATCAACAGTATCGCCGAGGCGGGCATCTCCTACGGGTGCAACCCACCCGACAACACCTGGTTCTGTCCCAACACCGACGTGTTGCGTCAGGAGATGGCATCGTTCCTGGTCCGTGGTTACGACCTGGAGCCAGTCTCAAGCAGTGATCGTTTCACCGAGATGACGGCAGTGTCCATGAGCCCGACATCGAGGCGTTGGCAGCTTCAGGGGTGACGTTGGGTTGCAATCCACCCGACAACACCCTGTACTGCCCGATGGATATGGTGATCCGTGGCCAGATGGCGGCCTTCCTCCACCGAGCGGACCGCTTCGCTCCCTAGTCGCACCCGTGCCCCCGCCTTCCGGGGTGGGGGCACCGCGGTCGACGGCTTCTAGAACCTCGACATCCCGCACATCAACTGAGTAGGACTACCTCGAAGTTGAGGGCTTCGGCCGCGCTCCTCTGATTGTGGTCGAGCGTTAGAAATTTGATCGGCCTCGGTAATCGGTCAGCGGCGGCAAGATGGAGTGCGTCGAGGGTCCTCACACCCGTGGCGCAACCAATCTCGGCAGCTCGTGTCAGACACATGTCGTCCACCGGTACCAGAGTGAGGTGCGCTGCATCAGCTTCAAGATGGCCTAGGGCCTCACCCAACATCTGTTCATCCACGATACGGCACAACGCGATCCGAGCCTCAGTCACCGCGAGAAGGGAGGCACACCATACGGACTCGCTGTCCATTATTTCGACGACCTCATCTCGATGTTGCTCGGCCAGGTACCGCTTGAGAAGAGCCGAGGTATCGACCACGAGCATCAGCGTGAACGCACGTCGGCCAGTACTTGGTCACTGGTAACTCCGGGACGAGCGGGTACGGGGGTAGGAGTAGGTCTAGATCCATCTGATTGTGGGAGTCGGATGAGTCCATTAGCGGCGAGTTCCTCGATCGTCTCACCGCTGGTCGTCACCGGACCCAGCTCAGCCACGGGGATACCGTTGCTGGTTATGAGGATGCGTTCCCCTCCTCGCACCCGACGAACCAACTCACTAGTTCGATTGCGCAACTCCCTGATGCCGATCTGCTTCATTGCCCAAACGGTAGCACATGTGGCTACGGGTGGTGATCCACCTCATCCAGCAACCCAGCCAACTCAACGCCGGGTTCTGTCACCGCGACAGGATTTCTTGAAAATTCTTCTCAGCCCATCGATTCGGTGACCTCGCGGTGGATGCGGTCTACCGAGGGGATGGCCAGGTCCTCGAGGTTCTCCGCTGAGGGGAGAGGAATGTGCGGTGTGGTGATCCGGATCGGTGGGCCATCGAGATCCCAGAACGCCTCGTGGGCGACGAGGGAAGCTATTTCCGCACCCCAGCCACAGAGTCGGGGGTTCTCCTCGACCGTGTAAAGACGACTCGTCTTCGTCACCGACTCCAGGATGGCCTTCGTGTCAAGGGGGACGAGTGTGCGCAGATCGATCACCTCGGCCGAGACCCCATCGGCGGCCAACCGGTCGGCTGCCTCCAGGGCACGGGGCACCATTAGGGCGAGGGCGACGATGGTGCAGTCACTCCCCTCCCGAACGATGGTCGCCTTGCCCAGCTCGTCTACTACCTCGCCATCGGGGACCTCACCCTTGGAGGCGAGGAGAGACTTGTGCTCGAAGAAAACCACGGGGTCGGGGTCCCGGATAGCGGCAGCCATCAGTCCCACCACATCGCGGGGATTAGAAGGGGCGACCACCTTGAGACCGGGGATCATCATGCACCAGTTCTCCACCGACTGTGAGTGCTGAGCCCCGAACCGGGAACCGCCGCCGTTGTGAGTGCGGACCACCACCGGCACCGTCATCTGACCACCGGTCATATAACGGGACTTGGCCATCTCGTTGGCAACGATGTCGAAACACACGGCAAGGAAGTCTGAGAACATGATCTCGGCGATGGTGGGTATGCCTGTCATGGCAGCACCCATGGCGGCACCGAGGATGGCCTGCTCGGAGATCGGCGTGTCCCGAATGCGATCGGGACCGAACTCATCGAGTAGGCCAACCGTGGTCTTGAAGACCCCACCGGCGCCGGCGATGTCCTCGCCCAACATCACGACCGCTGGATCCCGTCGCATCTCCTGGGCGATGCCATGGGCGACGGCATCGCGATAACTCAGTTGCGCCACGAACTACCTCCGTCGGCCCAGACATCAGTCATCAGAACATCCTCTGAAGGTAGGGCACCCGCCTTGGCGAACTCGGTAGCCTCGTCCACCCGACGGGCCACGTCCTGGGAGATCTTGCTGAGGTCACCCTCGGGGATCCCGAGACGGAGCATCCTCTGGTGATACATGGGAATCGGGTCGCGGTCCAACCACGCCTCCAGTTCCTCGGCGGGGCGATACTTGCCCGGATCGGCGCGGGAGTGGCCGCCGTGACGATAAGTGACCGCCTCCACCAGGGAAGGTCCGCCACCCGTACGGGCCCTGTTCACCACCTTGATGGCGGTGTCGTAGACATCGTCGGCATCATTGCCATCGACGACGATCTTCTCCAGGCCATAGGCACTCGCCCGGTCGGCGGCGGGATGCGGTACCGGTGTCACCAGATCGATCGGGGTGTACTCCATGTAGAGGTTGTTCTCGCAGACGAACACGATCGGCAAATCCCAGACGGCGGCGAAATTGACCGCCTCGTGGAAGGCACCGATGTTGGTGGTGCCGTCCCCGAAGAACACCGCCGTCACCTGGTCGGTCGCCCGCATCTGTGCCGACCATGCGGCGCCG
>WHTL01000143.1 GCA_009377735.1 Acidimicrobiia bacterium | reverse complement strand
GTGGCTCCTGATGTGGCCAGCCGAGAGGTAGCGACGATACGGTCGGTGGAGTCTCCGTCTTCTGCGATCAGGTCCGTTCTGGCAAGACGGGACAACACCTTGGCGGTATCGGAAGAGACATCGAGACGGGACGCCGCCCACTCCGACAGACTCTTACAGCCGTCGGCGGTGGGGATCTGACGTTGCGATGCGGTGCGAAGGGCGGCGGTTTGGAGGAGACGGAGACGGGCGACCCCGGCTTCGGCTTCGACCAGGACCGTCTCCAACTGCGCCGAGTCATCTCTGAGAAGTCGAAACCGAGAATGTCACCACACGCTTCGTCGGTGCGGTCTTCAACTGAAACATCTACTAGAACATCGTTCATGCTCGTAAACATACCGGGGGGGTGTGACATTTTCTCCAAGAATCTGTCCCAATCCGAAAAAAAATCTTGGAGGGGCGAGAATCCAGATTGGGAACCCTGCTACCTACCGCGTGTTGGAACCCGAATGGGTCGGCACGAATGTTCGCCCGGCGCGAACGCCCGTCGGAACGGAAACCACGAATGCCGTTTCAGCCTTGGCGGAGTCATCCCTATCCTGCGAGGCGTTGTGACGAGTCAGAAAGGAGCCCGGTGTCAAACGCATGTCCCACATCTCGACGACCAGTCATCGCCGCTGGCGGCGTCCTCGTCCTCGAAGCACCGCACCAGGGTGCGTCTTCGTCCTGCGTCCTTGCCAATCGGCGCGCCTGGTCGCCGATCTGCACAACGGCATTCGGCACCGGACTCCTAGAGCATTGACCGACGAACCCGTACCGTTGCGAATACGCCCGGTAGACCAGGGGAAGGAATGGTCGGAGGAAACCCTCGAACGGGCCCGGGCCATCATCGCCCGGTATCCGCAGAAAAAATCAGCGGTTATGCCTCTTCTGTTTCTGGCGATGGCAGAAGACGGCCGTCTCACCAGCACCGGGATGCGGCAGGTGGCAGACCTGGTGGGCATCACCCCCGCTCAGGTGTTGTCGGTTGCGTCGTTCTACACCATGTACAAGCGGGACCGCACTGGCAAGTACCTCATCTCGGCGTGCACCTCCATCTCGTGCATGCTCGCCGATGGTGACGAGGTGTTCGAGGCGATAGAGACCGAAGCAGGGGTCCCCCACGGCGAAACGGACGAGGAAGGACTCATCTCGGTGGAACATGTCGAGTGCATAGGCGCCTGTGGCGGCGCCACCGCCGTTCAGGTCAACTATGAGCTGATAGAAGGGGTCACGCCCGAGAAGGCGCGTGAATTGGTCCGATGGTTGCAACAGGAGCGGCCGCAGACCGTCAACACCGACCAGATGCAGGAGATGTTCGGGGGTCGGCGGAGCTTCGACTGGGCGATCGCCGAGGAAGACTCGGCCGTGGGCCCGTTTCCAGCCTTCCCTTCGCTGGGAACGGTGGGTCGGAATGGTGAGAGATCGCAATGAGCCGACCACTCATCATCACCCAACGCATGGTCGAAAATCCCAGCGACTCTCACACCCTGGAGCGCTATGAAGCCAGCGGCGGCTATCAGATGGTGCGACGCGCCCTGGAGATGACGCGTGATGAACTGGTGGAGACTTTCAAGAACGCCAATCTTCTCGGTCGGGGAGGGGCGGCGTTCTCGGCGGGTCTGAAATGGAGCTTCTTGGCACCCGACCGACCGGCCTATCTGGTTATCAACGCCGACGAGTCCGAGCCCGGCACCTTCAAGGATCGGCAGCTTCTGGAGCGGGACCCCCACCAGCTGATCGAGGGGGCGATCATCACCGCTTGGGCCAATGAGGCCCACCAAGCCTTTATCTACATCCGGGGCGAATATCCCAAGCCGGCACGACGGGTGCAGCGTGCCATCGATGAGGCTTACGAGGCTGGATACCTGGGAACCGGGGTGTTTGGCACCGATTTCGACCTCGATATCACCCTCCATCTCGGTGCCGGCGCCTACATTTGCGGCGAGGAGACTGCCCTCATCAACTCACTCGAGGGTGAACGCGGCGAGCCACGTCTCAAACCTCCATATTTCCCCGCGGCCAAGGGTCTCTACATGAAGCCGACCATCGTCAACAATGTCGAGACCATCAGCAATGTGCCTCACGTCCTCGCCATCGGTGTAGACGATTTCAAGGAGGTGGGGCACCCAGACGACACCGGGACGTTCCTCCTCTCGCTCTCCGGCCACGTCAACAACCCCGGCAACTACGAACTACCACACGGTCTCACCTGGCGGGAGATCATCTATGAGATCGGCGGTGGGATCCGTGACGGGAACGAGCTGAAGACCTGGATTCCCGGTGGTGCCTCCGCCCCATGGTTCGTTCCCTCCCTGCACCTCGATCTCCCGCTCACCAAACAGGACACGGCCGACGCCGGGTCGATGATCGGGTCCGGCGCCATAGTCGTCATGGATGAGACCACCTGTGTGGTCAAGGCAGCTCAGCGTCTGGTTCGGTTTTTTGCACACGAGTCTTGTGGGCAGTGCACCCCTTGTCGGGAGGGAGCGCCCTGGTTGGAACGGATGCTGGGCCGGATCGAGAACGGACAAGGCCGACCGGTCGATTTCGATGTCATACTGGATGTGTCCGACGGCATCTCGATCGGGATGGAGTGGCCCCCGAAGATGACGACCATCTGCGCTCTCGGCCCGTCGGCGGTATCGCCCATAATCTCACTGAGAGACCACTTCCGGGACGAGGTTTCGGCCCACATCGAACAAGGCGGATGCCCCTTCCGACGAGTCGAAGAGGAGGTGGTGGCGTGACCGACACGACTCGGGCGAGCGAAGAGGAAGTGGAGGACCAGGAAGGTGTTCTCGTAACCATCGATGGTCACGAGGTCCGCGCCCCCGAGGGTGAGCTCCTCATCAAGACCGCCGAAGACAACGGGACCTACATCCCCCGCTTCTGTTACCACCCCCGTCTGAAGGAAGTGGGGATGTGCCGTCAGTGTCTCGTCGAGATCGAGACCCCACGGGGCAAGATGATGGTCACCGCCTGCACCAATGCTGTCTCCGACGGCATGGTGGTCGACACCAAGAGCGAAGCGGTCCATAAGGCACAAGAGGCCATCCTCGAGTATCTCCTCATCAATCACCCCCTCGACTGTCCTGTGTGCGACCGGGGTGGTGAGTGTCCTTTGCAGGATATGACGATGTCTTACGGGCCTGGTGAGACCCGATTCGTCGAGGAGAAGCGTCATTTCGAGAAGCCCATCCCCGTTTCCGACCTGGTACTTCTCGACCGGGAGCGTTGCATTCTCTGTGCCCGCTGCTCCCGGTTCGCCGAGGAGGTGCCAGGTGATCCACTGCTCACCTTCAAGGATCGTGGCTACACCACCCAGATCTCCACGTTCCCAAATGAGCCCTTCAGCAGCTACTTCTCGGGCAACACCGTACAAATTTGCCCTGTAGGGGCGCTTACAGCCACGCCCTACCGGTTCCGGGCACGCCCCTGGGACCTCACGAAGGTGGAATCGACCTGTGTGCACTGCACAGCAGGCGACCGCATCAGCGTCGAGGCCTCCCAGAACCAGGTTCTCCGTTTTATCGGAGTCGATGTCGACGCCACCAATCGCGGCTGGCTCTCCGACAAGTGCCGCTTCGGATTTGAGTACCTCAATTCCGAGGACCGTCTTACCAACCCCCTCATTCGACAAGAGGACGGCTCATTCCGGGAGGCGAGTTGGGGTGAGGCAACGGCAGTGGTGGCGGAACGTCTCGGAGCCATCAAGGACGCCCACGGCGGTGATGCCCTGGCCGTTCTCGGTGGTGCCCATGGCACCAATGAGGATGCATTTGCCCTCTCGGTGTTCGCCCGTGAGGTCCTAGGCACGAAGAACATCGATAGCCGGATGGACGATGCACTCGGTTCCAGGCTTCTGGCCGGGGTAGAGCGTCGTGCCCGAATCTCCGACGTGGATACCGCGGGGGTCATCGTGGTGTGGGGTCCGGATCTCAAGGAGGAACACCCCACCCTCTATCTCAGGGTTCGCCACGCCGCCCAGGAGTTGGGTGCCAAACTGGTCGTCATCCACCCCCGGGCCACCGGACTCGACGACCGGGCGGATCTCAAGCTCACATATCGACCTGGATCGGGAGGAGACCTGCTGACCCAGCTCCGTGGTGGTGACCACGAGAGGTTCGACGAACTCCTCGGCGATGGTCCCGTCGTGGGTTTTGTCGGACGGACGGGCATCACCGAAAGTCCCGATATGGCCGAGGCCGTCATCGCGTGGATTCTCGAGATGGACGACTCCAGGGTTTTGCCCCTTGCCCGACGTGGCAACACCTTCGGTGCTCTCGACATGGGTCTTGCTCCAGACCTGGATCCGGGCCGCGTCACGGCGGCGGAGCCGGGGAGGGATACTGCGTCGGTGCTGCGCGGCCTTGCCAGCGGCGATGTGAGGGGTCTGGTGATGGTCGGTGCAGATCCGGTTCGCGATGTTCCGGACGGCGCCCTTGCCGCTTCCGGTCTCAGCGGTGCCGACTTCGTTGTCGCCATCGACATGTTCCAACACGACTCCACCGCCCATGCCGACGTCATCTTCCCGGCCCTGGGCTTCTCCGAGAAGGAGGGAACGGTCACCAATATCGAGGGCCGGGTCCAGAAGGTGAACTGGGTCGCACCGGGTGCGGGTCAATCCCGTTCCGACTGGTCGATTCTCACCGATATCGCCTCGGCGATGGGAGTTGACCTCGGCTGGACGTCGGCACAGGAGATCAACGATGCCATCGTCAAGAGAGTTCCTGCGTACTCGGAAGCCTCCTGGGACACCCTGGAATGGGAGGAGCCGGACGGTGTCGTCGTACCGGCCCCTACGGCCGATGTGGACCATTACCGGCCCCAATTGAAGACCCAGCCGACCGTTGGCGCCGAGTTCGTCCTCCATAGTGCCCGCAAGCTCTACGACGACGGTGTGATGATGCGGAAAGGTCCATCACTGGCACGTCTCACCCCCGGGGCGGCCGTCCACCTCCATCCCGACGATGCCCGCCGTCTGGGTGCTCGTACCGGCTCAGCGGTGCGGTTGGTGACCAAGCGCGGTGAGGTGGAACTTCCGGTGCAGATCGATCTCAGTCTTCATCGCGGCGTGGTGTACGTCCCCTTCAATCAACCCGGTGTCGCCCCCCTGGGCGAGGACCCGGTGGTAAGAGCCTCCGCAATCTCGGAGTAGGGTCGCAACCCGATGTAGCGGCCGAGCTTTGGGCTGGGGACGTCGGTAGGCGGCTGTGGGAACCCTGGGTTCGCCGGCGGTGGGGTTGGTGGCCGAGCTTTGGGCTGGGGACGTCGGTAGGCGGCTGTGGGAACCCTGGGTTGGTGGGCGAGCGGGGGTTGGTGGCCGAGCTTTGGGCTGGGGCGTCGGTAGGCGGCTGTGGGAACCCTGGGTTGGTGGGCGAGCGGGGGTTTTTTCGACTTTGTGTGGTTTTGCGTTTGAGGTGGTGACGGTTGGGGTAGGTGTCCGATTGCTACCTATAAATCAGGGATGCCTATATGGTCTCTCTGTGAGAGTCCGCACGGGACTCCAAGCGAATGGGAACAACTTCAAGGAGGCTCCCATGAAAAAGAAACTGCTAGCACTAGGAATCATCTCGATCTTCGCGCTCGGCGCCTGCACTTCAGACGGAGGCGGCACCGATGGAACGGTTGGCCCCGCCGACACCGGCGGCGGCGTTGCCACCACTGCGATCGCTCCGACCACGGCGCCCGCTGGCTGAGCCGAAGAACTGAATAGGTAAACGATAGGGGACCGGCGTGGCCGGTCCCCTTTCACATGGCTCCCGATTCTGGCCGGAATCGTCTTCCGTCGTCTGTGAAGAGCAGTGGCTTCGTGACGGTGAACCCAACGGTGCCGGTGGCCGGGACTTCGTCGGACACGAGAGCCACATACTCGAAGGGTTGGCCCCTGACTGTGAACAGGATCTCGGTCTGGCTGCCCACGAACGTCTTTCTCATGACATCGGCCTTGACACCCGAATCCACTCCGTGTCCCGAAGGAGTGAGATCCTCGGGTCGCACACCCACCCAGACCTGTGTGCCGTCGTATTCGTCGCCGAGGCGACGCGGTAGATGGATTCGGGTGTCTCCGGCTACCACTCGTGCGGGGTCACCACTTCGGATCACCCCCCGGAATCGATTGATCGGATACTCAGAGATGAGATCGGCTGCGGTCAGGGTGTCCGGGTCGCGATAGACGGTCATGGGAGGGTCAAACTGCTGTACCTTGCCCTCGGCGAGGACGATGACACGGTCGGCTAGGGCGAGTGCCTCGGTGGGGTCGTTGCTGGCGAGGATCACGGTGGGTCCGCGTCTTTGGTGGAGATCCCGGATCGTCTGACGCACCCTCTCCCTCAGGGCGATGTCGGCATGTGCCAGGAGCTCGTCGAGAATCAGCACCTCCACCTCCGGTCGGATGAGGGCGCGACCGGTGGCGACCAGACCCCTGTGTCCTTCCGAGAGGCGGGTGGGATTCTCGTCGACGATCGAGCCGATATTCAGCTCGTTCGCCTGTATCTGTGCGGCGGTATGAGCCTCATCGCGGGTATCGCCCCGGACGAGGAGCGGAAAGCTCAGGTTCCCTTCGACATTGAGGTGGTGGTACAGCCCGGGCTCCTCGGCGACCATGGAAACACCGGGTGTGACACCTGACCCGGTTGGCCGGCCACCGACCTCGACGACGCCCGCCGTGGGTGTTTCCAGACCGGCGATTAGTCGTAGAAGGGTCGACTTCCCAGAACCGGAAGGGCCGACCACCACCACGATTTCTCCATCGTCGATGACCAGGTCGATCCCGTGGAGCACCTCCGAATCCCCCGGTGAAATGTCATGTCGCGGAACACAATCTCCGCCATGGCCTCGATGGTACAAGTGAGCGTGCAGGAGGAACGCCCCCGCAGGCGCGGTTCTGTCCTCAAGACTCCGATCTCCGCACTCTCTAATGGTTTGTTGGCCCTGTTTCTGCTCCCTAATCTCCGTCACGTCCCCATGGAGACCCAAATCCCCCACCGCATGATGAGTCCTAAGTTCTGATGGACTGGATCGACCTCCTCATCCTGGTCGCCCGTGTCCTCGCGGCGTTCGTGTTACTGCTTCTCGTCACCATCCTCAATGTCTGGGCAGAGCGCAAGATCGTGGCCGATTTCCAGAATCGGATCGGTCCGGAGAGGGCCGGACCGTTCGGGATGCTGCAGACCGTGGCCGACGCCTTAAAGCTCTTCTTCAAGGAGTCGATCGTGCCTGCCCGCTCGGAGGTCGGCATGTTCCTCCTGGCCCCGTTCCTCGCCGTCATCCCGGCATTCCTCATCTTCCTCAACATCCCGTTTGGTCGTCCCATCACCATTGGAGACCGCGTCATCCCGCTACAGGGCATGGATGTCGATGTCGGTCTTCTCATCGTCCTTGCCATGTCCTCGATGGCTGTTTACGCCATCGTCATCGCCGGGTGGGCGTCAGGATCGAAGTATCCCCTTCTTGGTGGGATACGGGGGACGGCGCAGGCTATCTCCTACGAAGCGGCGATGGGCTTGGCGATGGTGGCCGTCGTGCTGTTCTCCGCCACTCAGGCCCCCGATGTCCCGGGAGGGACCCTGTCGTTGGCAGAGCTGGTGGAACGGCAATCGGGGACCTGGGCCGGGTTTATCCCTCGTTGGAACATCATCCCCCAGATCGTCGCATTCGTGATCTTCTTCATCTCTGCAGTGGCCGAGACCAACCGTGCCCCCTTCGACCTCGTAGAGGCCGAACAGGAGCTGGTGGGAGGCTACTTCACCGAGTACTCGGGGATGCGCTTTGCCATGTTCTTCCTCGCCGAGTACATCAACATCTTCTCCATGTCGGCACTCACAGCAACCCTCTTCCTGGGAGGGTGGAATGGCCCCACCTGGGATGGAGTGTTGCCGGTTTGGATCTCGGCGATCCTCCCCTTCATCTGGTTTCTCATCAAGACCTATGCCATTGTGTTCGTATTCTTCTGGATCCGGGCAACACTGCCACGGTTCCGCTATGACCAGCTCATGACACTCGGATGGAAACGTCTCATCCCCGGGGCACTGGGCTGGTTGATGCTCACCGCCGTTGTCCTCGGGGTCCGCCAATTCGGATTGCCGTGGACTTGATGTGAGGGTGTCTACATGGGTGTACTGACAGAACTTTTCAAGGGACTCAGGGCCACCGGCTCGGTCCTCATAGAAACGGTGACGGGCAAGGAGATGTTGACGACCCGGTACCCACACGAGATGCGGGAGAAGCCACAGCGTTTTCACGGACGACACGTGCTCAACCGCTACCCCGATGGCATGGAGAAGTGCATCGGCTGTGAGCTGTGTGCGGGCGCCTGCCCGGCACAGTGCATCTACGTCCGGGGGAAGGACAACGATCCCGACGACCCCAACAGCCCCGGAGAGCGCTTCGGATTCATCTACGAGATCAACATGTTGCGTTGTATCTTCTGTGGGCTCTGTGTCGAGGCATGCCCCACAGAGGCGATCACCATGACCCAGCTGTTTGAGTTCTCCACCACCAATCGGGCCGACTCGATCTACACCCGGGACGAGTTGTTGATGGATACCGATGGGAACGTGCCGCATATGTTCCCCGACGACCCCCTCGCCGACATGAAAGAACTCCTCACGGCCGACGGGTGGGTGCGCGCCACCGCTCCGGCGGGCAACGCCGACTATGAGGGGGTACAGAGCTGGCAGGGAACCCCGGGACCGGCATCGTGGGACCCCGAGCCCGACCAAGAGACACGTGACGCCTATCCGGACGACGCGCACTAGTGGCCGAGCTCATCATCTTCGTTCTGATGGCCGTGGCGGCCATCGCCGGGGCCGTTGCCGTGGTGCTCGCCCGCAATCCCGTGTACGCGGCCATGGGGCTGTTGGGCTCGATGCTGGCGCTCGCGGTGCTCTACGTCGCCCAGCTCGCCCATTTCGTGGCAGCCATCCAGGTGGTGGTGTACGCCGGTGCGGTCATGACACTATTCCTCTTTGTCGTCATGCTCATCGGAGTGGACCGGGTTGAGGACACCAGCGAGAAGCTCCCGTTTCAACGCCAGCTCGTCGCGGTGGGGCTGCTTGGGGTCACAGCGATAGCGATCGCAGTCGCCGTCAGCAACCGCTTCACATGGGTGATCGCCTCCAGTGGTGAGCTGATCCCCCAGGCAAGCAATGGGACCACCGTTGCGCTGGCACGGGTGCTTTTCTCCGATTGGGTTCTCGCCTTCGAGTCGACTGCCCTGCTCCTGACGATCGCCTCCGCCGGTGCCATAGCCCTCGCCTCGCGTCGTGGGAAACCGCTTGATCTCCCGGGTGACGACCTCGTTCCTGTCGATGAAGAGGTGACGGGACAATGATCGTGACTGCAGGCTGGTATATGGGTTTGGCGGCCATCCTCTTCGCCATTGGGGCGATCGGAATCGTGGTCCGGCGTAATGCGCTGGTGATGTTCATGTGCGTGGAACTGATGCTCAATGCGGTGAACCTCACCCTTATCGCGGCGGGCCGTGAATTGGGAACCCTCGACGGGCAAGTTTCGGTCTTCTTCGTTTTGGTGGTCGCCGCCGCCGAGGTGGTCGTCGGACTCGCCATCTTGGTTTCGGTCTTCCG